>NZ_JBIWDU010000005.1:0-304340 GCF_044762155.1 Neobacillus sp. NPDC097160
ATGGATAGACTAACCCTATATTTTGTAGTTTGAAGTTATTCATTTTCAAATAAAAATATAGATTAGTTAATCATTATCCATCCATCAGTCCTCTCATAATTGTATTTTTAGATTAACATTTTTTTTATGGAATACAATATCAGCATCATCTTCACCTCAAAAAAGGAACAACATCTAAAATAGACTCTCCAAATTCCTTAACTAAAATTTCTCTTAACGATTTTGGAAGTACATTAATTTCGTTGAATTTATTTATTCTTTCTTTAAAAATGGCATTCAATATTTGAATTAGGGAAATTATGTTCCCTTAAATTGTTTGTAACCGCAGGGATAGGTAGTTCAGTTTTTGGGATCTCTTTATTATTAGATTTCTTGAAGCTATTTTTGTGAAGTAATTCAGTTTCTTTTTTCACTAACGGGGGCTTTAATGGAATAACGATATTGGCCTTATCTTCTTCAGTAACGGATAAGATTAGTCCAATAAATAATCTCATATAAAACAAGGACATACCCTTGAAAATGTTTAATTAAGTATCATTAAGAAATTTTTGATATGGGGTTGGTTTCTTTGGATGAATTGAAAAAGTTGTAGCTCGATTGATTGAAATTATTGCAATTTTATCTATTGGTTTACTTTTCACAGTATATATTTTAAAACCTTTTTACGAGAATTTCGGAATTCAATTTATTGAAGTAGGTCTAAGTAAACAGGAAAGCAATAAGGGGAAACAACTGATAATTGATACACTAATGCAAGCTTATGAAAGTTGGAACATTGAAGCAGAAAAATCA
Source organism: Neobacillus sp. NPDC097160 (assembly GCF_044762155.1). NCBI lineage: Bacteria > Bacillati > Bacillota > Bacilli > Caryophanales > Bacillaceae > Neobacillus > Neobacillus sp. NPDC097160. Next base: position 793 of record NZ_JBIWDU010000005.1, read on the forward strand.
AACGGTCATTTTATAAAATTTATAAGGTATATAAAGAAAATAAGAAATAAGTATGTTTTTTACTTTGACTTGGGTAGTAGTGGTAACGAAGCAATAAGCTTTCTAATTCAATCATTAGCAACTAACGTTAACTTGAGTATTTCAAAAATATTTGTAAAACAAAATTTGTAACTGAATAGTCGCCTGCTTTTTTTGCGAAGTCGAGACCGTTTGTATTACTAATCATCATTTTGGTCACTTTAACATGTAAATCAAGTCCACGAAAATGAGCGAGTCTTGGACATCAAACCTTTCACCAATTATTTTTAAATTTTTTAGCTCTTCTTGAGAATAATCACGTGTCTGGCTAAAGTCTAAGCTGTCAAATTTGATAAAAACACCTTTGAAGTCGTAATAAGGGCTTTTTTGACGAAAAGTTTTATTGACAAGTGACGCTAAATGGTAATACTATATACTAGTAGTCAGTAATACTGAATATCAGTAACACAAAATACCTGTGTTACAGAGTACTGAAAAAATATAAGTAAAATATAAATGGGGGTAAAAAATGGAAAACATCACGGAAATGCTGAAAGGGGTGCTTGAAGGTTGTGTGCTTGAAATCATCAGCCGTGGCGAAACTTACGGCTATGAAATCACGCAACAGCTGCGAGAACTTGGCTTCACTGATGTGGTTGAAGGCACAGTTTATACGATTACCATGCGGCTTGAGAAAAACAATCTGGTTGAAATCGAGAAAAAGCCATCCACTATGGGCCCGCCGAGAAAATTTTACACACTCAACGCAGCAGGTCAAGAGCATCTTGAAATTTTTTGGAAAAAATGGGATTTCATCTCAAGTAAAATTAACGAACTTAAGACTAAAATAAAATCAAAAGGAGAGTAGTAAAATGAATATTTTTGAAAAAATTATCGGAAGTCTGGATGACAAGCGGGAATGGAGGGAGATGGAGGCACGTGCGAAGGCACTTCCAAGTGAGTACCGCAACGCTTACAAAGCTATCCAAAAATATATGTGGACTGCTGGTGGTGGCCCCATCGACTGGAAGGACAGCAGACGTATTTTTGTCGGCATTCTCGACCTCTTCGAGGAAGGAGCAGCGGAAGGCAAGAAAATCACTGACCTTACTGGCGAGGACGTGGCTGCTTTCTGCGACGACTTGGTGAAGGATGAGCAAACTTGGAAGGACAAATATCGCAAGAAGTTGAACGATACGATTGGTCGTGGCTAACGGTGAATTCCAAGCGGAGTTTCGCCTAGCATCGACACTAACCACGCAAACCGTCACTGGGGACGACTTGGCTTCCTTTCCGCCGAACTAGTGGCTACCGTTAAAATTATGTCGACAAGTATCGTGAAGATTTCAATCAGCGTATCATGAAGCGATTGGAAAAAAGTAAATTCAATAGTTAATTTCGACTGAATAGCTGGTTACAAATAAAATGTGTCACCTTCACTATTCAGTTATATTTTTAACCTTGTAGTAAGTAATACAGAATATCAGTCAGACAGAGTAGTGAAGTATAGCCAATCTAGCGCCTTGCTGCGCTTATTATAAGGAGGAAAAAAGTATGAGCAATGCAGCGATTTCTGTAAAAGGGTTAAAAAAATCCTTTAAAGATAAGGAAGTCTTAAAGGGGGTGGATTTTGAGGTGCGGCGTGGCTCCATTTTCGCCCTGCTGGGTTCAAATGGAGCGGGCAAGACGACGACGGTCAACATCCTCTCGACGCTTATGAAGCATGATGGCGGCGAAGTCGGTATTTGCAGCTTTGACGTCCAGCGTCAATCGGATCATGTTCGCCAGAGCATCAGCCTGACAGGACAGTTCGCAGCTTTAGACGGCATGCTCACAGGAAGGGAAAACCTGATGATGATCGCCAAGTTACGGGGAGTTTCCAATCCCGCTCAAGTCGCTGACAATTTGCTTGCTAGATTTAGCCTGACCGATGCGGCCAACCGCCGGGCGGATAAGTATTCCGGCGGGATGAAGCGCCGGCTTGACATCGCCATGAGCCTGATTGGGACGCCAGAAGTCATTTTTCTCGACGAACCGACGACAGGGCTTGACCCCGAAGCGCGGATTGAAGTCTGGGATACTGTCAAGGAGCTTGCCGGCGGAGGCACGACCATCTTGCTGACGACCCAGTATCTGGAGGAAGCCGAACAACTAGCTGACCATATCGCCGTCCTGCATGGCGGAAAAATCATCACAACCGGTACCCTTAAAGAACTCAAAGATATGTTCCCGCCAGCGAAAGTGGAGTATATCGAGAAGCAGCCAACATTGGAGGAAATTTTCCTCGCGATCATCGGCAAAAAGGAGGAGATGTAAATGAAAAGCAAAACAGGGGTATTACTAGGACGATTAATGCGCAACATCATGCGCAGCCCGGATACGATTATTACGGTGGCGATTACGCCGATTATGATGCTGCTGCTGTTTGTCTACGTATTTGGCGGCGCCATAGAGACAGGTACGGACAACTACGTCAATTATTTATTGCCGGGAATCTTGCTGATGGCTATCGCTTCCGGCGTCGCTTACACTTCCTTGCGGCTGTTTAACGATGTAAAGAGCGGACTGATGGCGCGTTTCATTACTATGCCCATCAAGCGCTCATCGGTATTGTGGGCTCACGTGTTGACTTCGATTGTTTCCAATGCGCTTACTGTCGTGGTGGTTATCCTCATCGCGCTCTTGATGGGATTCCGTTCCAGTGCTGGTATCCTGGATTGGCTCGCGGTAGTTGGGATACTCGGGCTGTTTACGCTGGCGCTGACATGGCTGGCGGTCATTCCCGGATTGGCAGCGGGGTCTATGGAAGGGGCGACAGCCTACTCGTACCCGCTGATTTTCCTGCCGTTTATCAGTTCGGCCTTTGTCCCTACCGAAACCATGCCTAAAATTGTCCGTGCGTTCGCTGAGAACCAGCCCGTGACTTCAATCGTGAATGCGATTCGAGCCCTCTTGTATGAAGGGTCTGTTGGCAACGATATCTGGATCGCGCTTGCCTGGTCCGTCGGTATCATGGTCATCGCTTACTTCTTCGCCAGTAAAGCATTTAAACGACAGTTAGGGTAAGTACACCATTAAGGGATTAGCCCCTATCAATAGTCAGCCCCTACGATGAATGCTTTGCTACACATGGAAGGCTACTTTAATGCGGTGCAACCATCGATGAAATCATGGAAACCCTCAAATATGGTGTGGTTGGTGGCGCATCGATCACTTATACAACTCGAGGTTGCCAGCATGCTTTAGAAGAATTTACAACGGGTAGTGCTCTTTCGCAGGAGGAGAAATTAAAAGAATTAAGCCCATAGATAAATTGACAGTAAAGAGTAGATTCGAAGCAAAACCACTTTAGTAATCAATGTTATTAACTTAAGGAACTATGGATTACATTTCAGTTGGAATGTAATTCATAGTTTTTTCAATTGAGGGAAGAAAATTTAAGGCAACATGAAAAGAGAGAATTTTTCTCCCTTAAATCGGGTTATAAGTTGTTTTATTCCATCTTATTCATTGAAATGATTCCTTGGCAAAAGGGTAGTTGGGAATGTAAATGAGTTATGAGCGAATATAAAAATCTCTGTTTCTTAATGTACAAACGGAACAGAATTTCTGAAATAAAAGTTAAGTATGTGAAGAAATGCTGTTAAAGTACCGGGTGCTTTAGTTGAAGAATCAATAATAAAAATTATTTGTGTACAAGATGAAAAGTTGAACCAATACAACCGCCACTTAACCCTCATGTTAGTCTACAAAAATGTCAAAAATGATAAAATTTCGCTATTATATTTTAAAGCAAAAATCAGACGTCTTTTATGCGATGAAAAGCTTTTTCCGGAAGAAAGAGGAAAAGGTGTATATATAGTGAAGAGAAGTATATAAGAGATGCATGGTGCGAGGAAATCAAACTTAGTGCTGAACACTCTGAATACAAATGATTCTCTATGGAAGAAATGGGAGAGGTGCAACGAATTAAGGTTATAGATGCAATTGAATATAAAGGACGGGTAATCAGTCGTTGCTTTTAAGAATGTTTGGGAAACTCAAACAATTTATTATTATGATTTTTTATGAGCTAACGAGTACGTTGTTTTTTTACTAACAAGACAGATTTGTTAAAGAATGAAATTAATTTTAAGTATGGAATTAATGGGGATAATTTAAGTTTTTTCGATACTAATATTGAAACGTGTTTTTATAAAATTAAATTCATTTTCTATTAACATGTAAAATAAAATGTTTCTCGTGAGAATATCATGACTTGAAAAGGAGGTTATAAAATGATAAATAGATTCTCGGAAATGAATTTTGAAATATTAACTGAACGGCTTTACTTGAGTATGTGGGAGGAATCAGATGCATCCTGGTATAGGGCAGTTTAGTTTAATATGAAACAGTTATTTTTTTACAGGGGTTTCTAATATAATTAGAGAAACAATTAATAAAACTGGTTATTAATTGGAGGTGTTTATTTGATATTAAAAAGTCTAAAAGATATCCTAATGATATCTTCAGGAGAGGGCTTAGCAATACAGTTTGAAACTCTCCTTCCAGAAGGAGTATCCATTGATTCAAGAACTGTAAAAAAAGGGCGTTAATCCCAGAAAGATTACGCTTTTTTTGTTGAAGTTATTAAGCTCTAACGGGTGCAAGAGTTGTAGAACCTATCTGCCATTTTGCGAATGGCAGTAGCATCTAAAATTTATGAGATTGAATAATCAGAGGCGAAGGAGTGAAAAAATTAAACAGTTGTCTCAGGCGTTCCATAAATTTAAGAAATTTATATAAAATATAGTTATTAAGTGTAAAATATGGTAAAATTTCTATATCCTGTTTGAAAGAAAGGACCATGTGACCTGTATGCCATCATTTACTCTGTAATGGAAAACAATTGGATAACTTCTCTAATGTAAAAAAACTTACGGTTTTTTGACTACGGGAGAAGTCTGTCTACATCCCATTACAGAAGGAATACAGCGAACTGCAGTCTGTTACGTTTATAAGACAATGCGTTCAAAGGTTCTCCTGCCATTTGGGGACCTTTTTTTGTTGTGCATGCTGCAAGAATTTCAAATAGGAGTTGTATTCCTCGAATCATTATTCGAGGTGATAAACGATGGAAATGCTAACAATTCCTATGGTTTTACTTCAAAAACGTGAAGCTGATACCATAAGAAGACATTGTAAGATGTGCAAGAAGGTAACCGTTTTTTCCGATACAACGATTAGGAGACATAATGCCAACGGAAAATACATTTATCAGTTTGCTATTTTTAAATGTCCTAAAAACCATACTTGGAACAAGAAACTAGATAGTTACAAGTCATTTTCTGACCATGTTATTCCTGAAAACCTTATTCCCACTGAATTTGAAACGATAATAGAGACCGAGAGATTCTCCATGCAAGGATTAAAGGAACAACCAGTCATTGAATTTAAAGTTACCGTTGTGGAAGGAAGCTTTCGCCTGGATCAAGCCTTAGCCAGCCATATAGAAGGATTAAGCAGAACTGAAATCATCCGAAAAATCAAGAACGGTACGATTTTATTAAACAATGAAAATACAAAACCAAGTCAAAAAGTGTATCTACACGACACGATTTTGATATTAAAAACAGATTAGATGGAAAATAGGAGCTTGGCGAATTTCCTAAGCTCCTTAATAACGCAATTTAGTTCATTTTAAGTGATATTAATAAAGGTGCTTGGAACAGATAAGTTTCTTATTCAAGTAACGGGTGCTTGAGTTGTGCGAAATGTTTCTAGATTAAATGGAGGATGGTCACATCACTCTGGTAAACACTAGACAATTCCGTTGGAATTGAAGGATTATATCGAAGAATCAAATGAAAGGGTAACGCCTTGAATGGTTCTCTCTGAGTCGATTAGCACTGGATTTAGTAAGAATAATAGTGTTATAAGCTCGGCAAAAAGGCGTGAGAATTTACCGCACCAGTTCGGCTGACGAAAGCCTACCCGCGGGGGTGGTGTAAATCATGATGCTTGAGTTGAATGAATATGGTGAGAATGCAAATAAACCTAAAACAAAAAGGTTAAGCTGACGAACTTCTAAATGTACGGGTCTATAAGCACAATACATAGAAATGTGTATATCACTTAATGTGAGGTTAGCAGTGGATGAGTAAGATTAGCTCATATGAAAATCCATGATATGTTACAGGCATATAAACGGTTAACAGGCTTAGAGGAAGCACCTAAGTTCTTTCTATAATAGATATAATTCAACGTTGTAAGCTGATAACGTGGAGGGCTTACTCCTAAAGAAGCGTTGATAAGGAAAACCTTAGTGAGAATAGCTACTGTATAACTTATCTTTGTATCAGTGAAAGTGGTGGCACAGTACCGATGAAAGGTCTAACCAACCTGAAGGGAAAGCCACTAGACTAATGAAGAATCATTCAACCATGTAAGACAGTTCTTTATCGGCTAATAAGGTTCTTGTGAGACTAAAAGAGGTTCAACTCCTAAGGGAGTCACCGACTTGTTGAAACGGAAGAAACTAACAAAGGGCTGCTAAGGCAGCCCTTCATCTTGTTCCACTTAAGGGCAGGTTGCTTGAACAACAGAATGGATTTGGTTAATGCAAAAAGCCCATTCTTTTTGGCTCTTTCTTTATTTTGGAACAAGTGACAAAATATTGGACATAGAGACAAAACATATAGTATTTTTATTTTGTGTCACGAAATTATTTGGGAGGGATAAACATGGAATACCGTCGTTTAGGAAAAACAGGACTAAAAGTAAGTGAAATAAGTTTAGGCAGTTGGCTTACATATGGTGGGTATGTAGAGGAACAAAATGCTACAGCTTCAATCGATAAAGCTTATGACCTTGGGATAAACTTTTTTGATACTGCCAATGTTTATATGCGCGGGGAAGCAGAAATTGTAGTCGGAAAAGCCCTAAAGAAGTTCGGACGTGATTCCTACGTTTTAGCCACAAAGGTATTCTGGCCAATGGGTGATGGTCCGAACGATCGTGGGTTATCTCGAAAACATGTAATGGAACAATGTCATGCGAGTCTAAAACGCCTGAGCACCGATTATGTGGATATTTATTATTGTCATCGTTTTGACCAGGAAACGCCGCTCGATGAAACATTGCGGGCCTTAGATGACCTTGTACGCCAAGGAAAAGTATTATATATCGGGGTTAGTGAATGGACAGCTGAGCAAATTACAGAAGCGGTTCATCTTGCAGACAAAAAGCTCATTGACCGAATTGTTGTGAATCAGCCACAATACAGCATGCTTCAACGGCATATTGAAAAGGACGTCATCCCAGTATGTGAAAAACATGGCATTGGCCAAGTGGTTTGGTCTCCTCTTGCCCAGGGTGTTTTAACTGGTAAATATCAGAAGGGTTCTCAGGCTCCTGCAGGAAGCCGTGCATCACAAGAGAAATACAGTAATCTTTTTGGATTACTCACTGAGGAGAATCTTAATAAAGTGGAACTACTAAAAGAGGTCGCCAAAGACAATGACATGTCACTTGTCACCCTGGCACTATCGTGGATTTTACGACAACAAAATGTCTCCAGTGCTCTTGTAGGGGCAAGTCGTCCTGAACAAATGGAAGAAAATGTAAAAGCGTCAGGCGTAAAGTTAAATGCTGAAACCCTCGCTCGAATTGAGGACATTTTAAGATAAGGCTCTGTTAACAATTTATTTTTCTTTGAAAAATTGGTGTTTCTTCTTATTGGAATATCAATTAAATACCTTTTCACTGTGAGTTCTTTTTCAACTAAAGGGTGCAAGAGATAAAGATCCAGCTGCCAATTAAGGCGGCTTTTTCTTATTGCACTAACGGAGCAGGTTAGCGGAAGAAGGAAATAGAAAATAAAAGTAGAATTTATTTAAAGGATTGAAATTGTTATTGCGAGTCAGAATAGTTAAACAACGATTAATTAATTGGGAGTTAGAACATGAAAAATAAAAAAAGAAATAGAGACGGCTTTTTTAAAGATACCCTAATTGAGTTTATATTTGAAGTGGGTTGGAACATCTTAATGTTTATACCAAGAATGATAATTCGCTTAATAGGGAACATTTGGTGAAGTAGTTAGTCAAAATAGAGCTAACTAGGGCGATTGCAAATAAGAGCTGTCGTTTTTTTATAAACAAGACAGCATTCCTGTAATAAATGAACTGTAAAAAGGATAAGTTTGTGAATAAACGCACTTAAACTAAAGGGTGCTTTAATTTATGGTCCAGCTGCATTTTTGGCGGCTTTTTTATTGAACGGGGCAGGTTTATTAAAAAAGGAAAATAATCTAAAAATGTGGAATAAGTATAAGCATAAATATTCCCCTCTAGGTGGTTTCATGATAGAAATAAAGTTTTGTATAGGTGCGATAGGTACTTTTATTATTATTGGTTTGTTTAAAGGGAATTTTGAGTGGGATTATATATTCCCTACATTAGTTGGAGGTTTGGTTGGTATTTTTATTGCTGGACTGAGAAGGACCAGTTAAAACACAGGGCTCTATAACAAGGTGTTGCTGTGGCAACGCTATTTTCGATTCACATTCAAGGAACTATTAGAATACCGTGTAACACATTTACGAGTCTATCTCGACCAAATTGAAAGGGCAAAAAGTTGCTTAGGGAGAAGCGTGTATAAAGAATACTATTAACCATATTAATGTAACGGGTGAGGATAGTAAAAGAAGGTATTTGTATAAATAAGCCGAATATAAATATCTTTAAAACTAATTAAAGTGGATTCAAATGGATGAAAGAGTTCTTTTTGACTTTGAAATATTTTTTACAAATGGCTCATTCTTGGAGGAGGAAATTAAACATGAACGAAATAGTTGAATCAATAGTGAATAAAATAGATGAACTTTTTATAAGACATTATATTGAACTTGATCTTGCCAAGGATTTGGTAGTGAAGATTAGAACTCAAGCGGAACATGGGAGTTATAACACCTTGGATTTGGATAAGCTCACTGTCATCTTAACAAAGGACTTACAATCTATCACCAAGGATAAACATGTTCGTGTTCGTAGAAAAGCAGTAAATGAACTAAGTCAACAATTAACTCCAGAAGCCGCAAGGAAAGTGAATAATGGATTCTATAAAGCTGAAATCTTAGATGACAACATTGGGTATATTGATTTTCGCCTCTTTTATCCAACTGCATGGGCAGCAGAAACTGGTGCTGCTGCGATGAAGTTTATTGCAAATACAGATGCGCTTATTATAGATCTTCGGAAGAATGGAGGCGGGGATCCAGAAATGGTAGCTTTTATGTGCAGTTACTTCTTTGAAGAGCGGACACACTTAAATGACCTGTATTGTCGGGAACAAGACTCTACCGAGCAGTTCTGGACTGTTTATGTACCTGGGCCATTATATGTAGATAAGCCTCTATACATTTTAACTAGTTCCTATACATTCTCGGGTGCAGAAGAGTTTTCTTATAATCTAAAGAATTTAAATCGGGCAAGGATTATTGGAGAAACAACCAAGGGAGGGGCAAACCCCGGCAGCTGGCATGTCCTTCCAGAGGGTCTAGAGATTTTTGTACCGATCGCAAAGTCGATTAATCCGATTACAAAGGATAATTGGGAAGGTAAGGGTGTAGTTCCGCACGTAAAAATATTAGCTGATAAGGCATTAACTGTAGCATTGAAAGAAATTAGAGCAAAGTTGATTGAGAAAAAGGAAGTATAGTAGTTTTTGGGAATAATGTATGAGGAAAGTCAGCTAATAATTTGTTGGCTTTTTTATAGATATTCGTATCAAACTGAGGGAGTTGAAGAAGGAATTTCTCTAAACTTGGAAGAATTTATATTCAAAAATATGTTAAGGAGCTTGTGAAATATATGGAATCCATTAGCAAAAGCGAAGTGAAGATACGAGATATCACAGAGGAAGATCTTCCTATCTTTTTCGAACAACAACTAGATTCAACGGCGAACTATATGGCTGCCTTTACAGCTAAAGACCCCACTGATAAGGACGCATTTTTTGACCATTGGAAAAAAAATATCGCTGACGAGACTATCACAATTAAGACTATATTATTCAATGGCATTGTCACTGGACACGTCTCGAACTTTGAACAGTTCGGCGAACCCGAAGTAAGCTACTGGATTGGGAAGGAATATTGGGGTCATGGTATTGCAACTAAAGCGTTGTCAGAGTTTCTGGAGTATATTAAGGTACGCCCGCTCTATGCTCGTGCCGCTAAAGATAACCTCGCCTCCATTAGGGTATTGGAAAAATGCAGATTTAAAATCATCTCTGAAGATAAGGGTTTTTCCAACGCAAGAGGCAAGGATGTTGAAGAATTTATTTTGAAGCTCGAAACTTATGATAGGTAATTTAATACCGTAATACGATTGGAGCGGTTCTTGACTGAAGATGGAGCTGCGACAGGCAGCTCCTCGTTCTTATTGAACTATTGGGGGAGTTGAAGAGTGTTGTTTAACTTGTGTTCAACATTCGGGCCTTTAATGGAATAAGGATTATTGATCAACCATGCAAGGACGATATTTTATTTCATTTTCTGGGATGAGAAATCGATATAGAAATTTCCTTTGTATATTGATGAACATTTATCGTTGACAATTTACATAAATACCTCAATCTAATAATGAGTAAGTTGCTCACTCACACTAATGGAAAGAGGGCATGCTCGAATGAGCCAAATTAATATCCTGAAAGAAATCATTCTGCGAAAGAGAAATCAGAGAAAGAATGCCAAAGAACTTCAAATCAGCACAACTAACAGCATCGTTGAAGGCTGTTACGTTAAAATTGGTGGTATCGATCAGTGGATCACGATTCGTGGCGAGAGTCGGAACAACCCCGTTTTGTTACTGGTTCATGGCGGCCCGGCTTCGACCTATACCATCTTTAGTCCGTTGTTACGTTTATGGGTGAAGCACTTCATTGTCGTTCAGTGGGATCAGCGTGGAGCAGGAAAGACTTTTGGCAAGAACGGTAAAGATGGCAGCGGAGCCATCACTTTCGACCGTCTCGCGCAGGATGGAATAGAGGTAGCAGAATACTTGTGTGATCAACTCGGTCATCAAAAAATAATTCTTATTGGAAGCTCTGCGGGCAGTCTGATTGGTATCATGATGGCAAAGCTTCGGCCGGATCTTTTTTATGCCTATGTCGGTACAGATCAGAATGCCCCAGATTCAGAAAATCTTTTGTATACATTAACAGTCAACGCTCTCCGTGGGGCAGGCCTTACAAAAGGTGTTCAGTTGCTTGAAAAAATGGGATCGGATCAATCCCAATGGAGTCGTAAAGATTTCGATAAGAGAAATCGACTTCTCGTTAAAACGATTAGGGATGTCCCCAATATGATTACAGACTTAATTTTGCCATCTATGCTCTCTTCCCCGGAACATAAAATACGTGATATGATGGATATTTTTAAAGGTATGAGTTATTCTCTTGACCATCTATTTGATGAATTAATAAACTTTGATTTTAAAAAATACGGTATGCAATTTGAACTGCCAGTTTTTATTTTTCACGGAGATCATGATATTATTACGCCAACTGAACTGGCTATAGCCTATTACGATGAAATTGAAGCCCCCCATAAGGAGTTTGTCCTTATCAAAAACGCTGGCCATCTTGCTTGTTTTGCCCGTCCTAATCAGTTTCTTGATGAGTTGACCAAGAGAGTGCGCCCACTGGTCCCCACGTCTATCAACTAATTGTAAAAGCAAAAGTTCTCTAGATTAATGATATAATGAATCTGACATTTTTTTAGATCCGGAGGTTGGAAAGGTGTCTCCATTAAACAGACAGAAGCAGCTTGATCAAATCCGTGACGAACGCAGGGAGCAAATCAAACAAGCGGCGCTTAAAATATTTGCCCGCAGGGGATATACAGGAACGAAAACAAGCATGATTGCTAAAGAAGCAAGCATCAGTGAAGGATTAATTTACCGTTATTTCAATTCTAAAGAGGAACTTTTCATAACTCTTGTCCAAGAATTGATGGAAGAAGCAAGAAGGGAGCTCGAGTATGTTGCATACCTGCCGGGAACTCCTATTGAACAAATTAGAACCTTAACGAAAAACATGCTTGATGAGAACAATATGTATGCCTTTATGTTAATGGAACGTGCTCGCAAGGCTGATGATGTTCCCGAAAAGGTCACACGGATTTTTGAAGAAGTTTCAACCAATGTTCTGATCGAACCGATAATTCCCATCTTTGTTAAAGGACAGGAATCGGGTGAATTTTCGCCAGGCGACCCCCGAAGGATGTTGTCATGGTATTTTACCATCATCAACAGTCTTCTTACTCAAGAAGAGATTGATGAAGAGTATGGTTTACCAGATGTGGATGTACTAATGCGTATTTTGACAAATTAATTTCCAAAGAAGATTTTGGTTTATAATACCCTCGTTCTTCCATAATCGAGCGCAATTCAGGAATAAGAATTGCGCTATTTCTACATTTAAGTGCCATATAAAAGTTTCTAAAGTAAGAAATGCTTAAACAATAATCCTTAAAAAAGTCTTAATCTAACATTTGTGTTTCATAACATTCATTCAAGGCCTAGGAGAGGATCATGTTAACTAACTTAAATGACTACTTAAAAGATTTAATGGTGTATATTCCTGAAGGAGAAATCACCCTACGAGATTTTCGAAACGAGCAAAAATGGATTAGTTCAAACTATAAATTTGGAATGCCGGGTATTAGAAAAAATTTAAAAGAAGTTATTTGGAATGTTGAGATTAAGCCATTTTATCTTGCTAAATATACGGTAACAGAAGAGCTTTATGCGATTATTATGGGGGAGAAATTGTTAACAACAACTGAGGCTCGAAAACCTGTTGTTAATGTTTCATGGATAGATGCAGTGAATTTTTGTAATTTTCTATCTGATGCACTGGGTTATGACAAGTTTTATGGTTTTGATAATGAACGTAAATTAGTTAATTGCAATTATAATACTAATGGTTTTCGTTTACCGACAGAAGCTGAATGGCAATATGCATGTAAGGCAAAATCAAAAGGATATCGGTATTGTGAAATTGATGAAATCGCTTGGTATAAAGATAATTCTAACAAACGAGTACACGAAGTTGGTAAGAAAATGCCTAATGATTGGGGCTTGTATGATATGATCGGTAATATTTGGGAGTGGTGCTGGGACTTGTACGATGAAGAGACATTTGGTAATTACAGAATAATTCGCGGAGGAAGTTGGGCAGAAGAAGAACGTGGATGTGGAGCCACTTGTCGTCGAAAGAGTATGCCTGATTTTTATATAGATGATATCGGATTTAGAATTGCTAGATCAATCTTTTGATATTTTACAGTTTTAATTATTGATGATTTAGGGGAATTGCCTTCAATTATTTCCGATTTAAGTAAAAATAATACAGTATCTTGTTAAGTAAAGAGAGTCAAGAGTTTATGAAGGGATCGCTGCGGCGGTCTATTGTTTGTTATTGAGCTAACTGGAGTTTAGTTTAAGAAACACAGTATAAATTTGGTATAATTAACATTATCAGTAATGCGTATATTGTTTTAGGGGGGGAATTCTTGAAATTAAAATCCATGGTATTTATTTTCTTGAGTATGTATTTTGTGGTTGTAGGTTGCTCAAAAAATGAAACAGTTGAAAGTAAGATCGTTTTACCCAAAGGTATTCCTGATTTTGTTAAGGTAAATGATTTTGAAACAATTAATTGGGACAGAAAAGCTGTTGAATTTGGTGATAGAAGAATTTTCGGAAATAAATATAAGTCAGGTGTTATTGGTGAAGCAATGAAAAGTTCAAACATCGAAAAATGGATGTGGCATCTTTGGGGAGTTAATAAAGTTGAATTAACCATTGTTGGCTTCAACAAAGGAACAAGAACGGTTCATCCAATATTGTTTGAAAGCGATACGAATAATTGGTACTGGACAAGAGGTGCAATGGGGGCAGTAAATGGAGCAGATTCACACATGCCTTCAAATGTAAAAGTTCCAGATCCAGGAGAATGGGCAATATTGCTTTATACTGATGGAAAATTATTTGATAAATTGGTTTACGAAATTAATGAATAATGAGTATGCTTTATTATTCTTCTTTTGCTAATGGGCCAGGATTATTGAAGAAGAAGGATAATGGAGATTTGTTGCATTATTAATTTTAGATATTAGATACTATACATTTAAAATCATCTTAAAAGCACTCAATAAAGACTCCTATCAACGCAAGATATTAAGTCTCGTAATAAGCTTGGTAATATAACATAGTAATAATAATCATTCATTTCAAAGGAAGTGATTTTTTGAATATAAAAAGAACAGTCTTTTTAATAAGTGGTCCACCTGGGTCTGGGAAGAGTACATTGGCTGATAAGATATGTAAAAGTATTAACGGGTTATGTGTACATATAGAGGGGGATCTGTTATACAATATGGTAAAGAAAGGATGGGTACATCCTTGTGATGATCAAGATAATTTTTTTCTGAATATTTTATGGGACAATATAGTTGTTCTGGTTGAAAACTTTACAAAAAATAATATGAATATAGTTACTGATTATGTTTTTTCTAAAGAACAGATATTTTCTGTTATAGATAGAATTAAGAATTTAGATATTAACATTAAAGTAATAGTAATTAAAAGTGAAATAGATACCCTAATTAATAGGGATAAACAACGAAGCGGAGTTGCGTATGTAGGAGAAGAAAGAATTAGACAAATTGTTAAAGATTTTAATTCAAATAAATTTCCAGAAAGATTAATACTTGATAATAATGATTCTTATTTAGAAGATCTTGTAAGTATCGTTTTGAATGAAGACAGGTTTACTGTGAATTAATTTGTAATATTAGCTTAAGCATATCTTAATTTAATGTAAATCAAAAACCAAACCAACTTTCTTAATCAATTAACGAGTGCTTTAGTAAAAAATATCAAAAGGTGATCTAATAATGAGTATAAAAGTCAAACTAAAAGATATTATTGAGGAAATGGAAATACAGTTTGAAGAATCACGTACTTTACTAAATATTAAAACGGGTGAAATAGTGAGTGTGGCCTCGGAGGACCTGAGAGCTGCTGAGGACGAAAAACCATTTGATCATTTACCTGAATGGGAACGTGAAAATAGAATGCTGGCAATTGATGTGGTGGAAAACTTTGAAAATTATATAGATTTACCTACTAAATATGATGTGAATGAATATGAGATAATAGAAAACTTTTGCCTAACAGTGAGTGATCAACGAAAGCAGGATTCTTTATCTAAGGCAATTAAGGGAAAGGGTGCCTTTAGAAGATTTAAAGACAAAATTATAGATTATGGATTAGAAGACCAATGGTATTCATACCGAGACGAGTGTTATAAACTAATTGCGATTGAATGGTGCCGGGAAAATAAAATAGACTTTATAGAATAGTGTAATTAGGAGGTGATTACTAAAATAAATGGTAATCACCTTTTATTCTTGAACTAAAGGGCAGGAGAGTTGAAGTAAGATTTTGAAAATAAATAATTAAAGAAAAAGTTGTTTTTATGATGAAGGAAAAGGGGAATTGCCCCCTTTTTCCTCGTTATTTAAATCGATCCAACTTATCGAGAAATTGGATAAGAAATTGATGAATTTTTTTCAGATGGTGCAAGGTTCCTATGATTCAAAATAAAGACACCAATTGTCCTTATGGCCTTTGGTGTTTTTATTTATTCATTTTGAGCCACACTTTTTTCACCTAAAAAACGATTAAGAGCTTCTATATTTTTATCGAAGTCCACTTCTAATACATCACCAAGCTCTTCATCCCGTTTATTTTCAAAACTGCCATCTTCAGGGACTCGTATTGTTTCTATATTATTACTTTTCTTGGTTAACATGTCTTTTCCGATCGTCAAAAGGGTGGAACGATCCATATTTGTTTCAATGTATTTATTTATAAGACCTAATAGCTTAGGCAGTTTTATAACACTATGTAGACTTATAGCTTCTTCCTTTAATTTTGAAATCACTTCTTGCTGTCTTTGGATCCGTCCGAAGTCACTTAACCGATCGTGTCGAAAACGGACATATCCTAACAACTCTTTCCCATGAAGTTGTTGTTTCCCTTTTTCTATCGTCGTATCTATCCCGTAAGACATCTCATAAGGTACGTCTACTTCAATACCATTTGGCACGAGGAGATCGACAGATTTTTCGAATCCCTTAAAGTCAACAATCGCAAAATAATGAATATCGAGACTGAAATTTTCTTTAATCGTTTCTCTAAGTAATTCAGGACCACCAAACGAATAAGCCGCATTTAATTTTTGCTGTCCATGTTCTGGTACAGAGACCAACATATCGCGCATCAGAGATATGAGTTTTATTTTATGGGTTTGTGGATCATAATGGGCAACCATGATCGTATCGGTTCGAGCTTGTTTTTCTCCCCGTGAGTCACTGCCTAATAAAAGAACATTGATCGCATCAAGTTTATTTTTTTCTCCTTGAAATGGTTGTTTTCCTTCCACTTTTTTAAGGGGTTGGTTGACAGATTTTATTGATCCTTCAATGTATTGAAATATTTGAAAAAGACCAACTATCAAAATACTTAAAAGAAGAAGGACGCCAAATACTCTCCTCCATCTAACTCTTTTTCTATTCCTTATTGTCTGTGTCAAATCTTGCATCACCTCGGCAGAATTATCATTTGTATTGATTCTGATTATATTAAAAATGAAGAAGGGGGATTCTATTCACAACCCTTTAAAATAATCATTATCCCATAATTCGTTTTCAGCTTTTTTAACATCAGGTTACATTTTCCTGAATTTTTGATTACATTGGCATTATTTGCTGTCACTTGGCTTTTGTTCGAATAAGATTCGAAAAATATATGGGATTTTCTTTTCTTCTTGGAATTGGATTGGTTGCTGCCTTTTTTATCTCGTTAGGAGCATTAGGAGTTAAAACTTAGATTTTCCTATTATGTGTTGGGTTTTTTTATCTGTGAGTAGGATATTTAGCGAAAGCAAAAAAATAGGAGGAAGCTAATAAAACCTGTTATTTTTTTGTCTGTCATTTCATAACAAAAAATAATCCACCCTTGGGTTAGAGGCTCAGGCACCGATTTACCGATTTTCGAATAAGTTCCACAATTGGTGCTAAGCTAAATACGAAAGACTTGGAACTTGATTAATCATGCATCAAATGCCAATGATTGAGGTGAAGAGCATCGTGCCAATAGTAAACACATTCTTAAGCGGCCTATTTTATACCGTCCAGGGTGAGGGAACACCGATATTATTTATTCATCCACCATTACTTACTAGTGCTAATTTTACCTACCAAATGAAGGAATTGTCGCGCTCCTTTAAAGTTATTACGTTTGATATTAGAGGTCATGGGAGAAGTGCTTACTCCGAAGAGCCAATCACGTATCAGCTTATTGCAAAAGACATAGAGCACTTGCTGAATCATCTTGGCATCGACAAAGCCTTCCTTTGCGGATATTCTACGGGAGGTTCCATTGTATTAGAATTTTTATTAACTTATCCTAATCGGGCTTTAGGCGGAATTATCGTGAGTGGAATGTCTGAGTTGCGGGATGGAAAAAACAAAACAAGGCTTTCAATTGCAAGAATCCTTACAAAAACAGGGGCAATGCCGCTGCTGGGCCTTTCGGTAGCATGGGGCAATTCCAATACAATAGAGATATTCAAGAAAATGTATCGGGAAGCTCTAAAAGGCAATAGTAAAAATGTCGAACAGTATTATCATTCGTGTTTAAAGTATAACTGTACAAATAAATTAAATACTATCCAGAGCCCTGTATTATTGATATATGGAGAAAAAGATAAAAAATTTCATCTTTATGCCAAACTGTTACATGAAAAGCTACCAAATAATGAACTTACGTTTCTCCATGAAAAACATCAAATACCGACAAAATCAGCCGACAAGTTAAATCAATTGATTCACGGGTTTATCAATGTAAACAAATAAGTAAATCATGAAGGGATGATCCAAGTATAGCTAGACCATCCCTTCATTCATATTACAATTCTCGGTAAGAAGAACGAAATTGGGTAAACGAACGGAGGATACGAGTAACAGAAGGCTTCCAATACTGCTCAGTAAGCTTAACTATAAAGGCTGTTCCATTTCCAAGGATCGCGCTCCCGATGATATCAGATGGATAATGCTGTCCCATCCAGATCCGCGAGAAGCCTACTAGGATCGATAGCAGCCACAAGCTCCAGCCCAATATTCGGTGATAAGCAATCAAAGATGCGGTCAAGGCAAAGGCAAGAGCAGTATGTTTACTTGGAAACGATGAATCCTTTTTAGATGGAACCGGCGGCAATAAATGAACGCTATGCTTCAAGAATGGCCTTGGCTTAAAATAGAATTGCTTAATCATCGAACAAAGCAGATACGTTACACTGACTGAAACTCCAGTATAAAGTGTCATTTTTTTATAAGAATCGTGGCGAAACCAGAGAACGATGACCACGAAAATATATATAAACCGTGCTCTTTTTGAAATGGTGACCATAAGGAAATCTACAATCCGATTATGTCCCGCTAATTGGTTAATCACATTAAACATTCGAAAGTTCATAAAAAAATCTCCCTTAATTTTAAGTTACAAAATCAATGGTATTATTTCCGTCCGAATATACAAATATGTATTGCATCATACCGATCTCAGTTTTCTAAAGCATTAGCACAAAGGGGGTTCAGGTGCTGATTTCCATAGACAAATGAATAGGAAGGTAATTTTACCTTCCCATATACTATTTGTTCATTGATATATAAGAATGTTGTATCCCGGATGTAGGACATTTAGGTCAGGCGCCCGGTCTATTTTATGAAATATTTTCCTCCCTTGAGTCCATTGGGTCGGTTCTTGTGGTTGGTGCCAATCTTACTAAGAACCATCGGAACCGTTCCTGCGGTATTTTTTGTGATACTGAAGGAAAACCTAAATGAACATGGCTTTTTTGCCTGTGATAATTTCAGTATAAGGAGATAATAAAATGGCATTTCAATCCAAAAATATCTTTATCAATTTACCAGTGAAAGATCTGAACAAATCTACTAACTTTTTTCGGGAGCTAGGGTTTGAATTTAACCCACAATTCAGTGATGATACAACGGCCAGTATGATTATTAGCGACAATATCTTCGCATTGATAATGGTCGAAGAACGTTTTAAAGAGTTTACTAAGAAGGAAATTGCTAATACTACTACTTCTGCTGAAGCGATTTTCTGTTTATCAGCTGAAAGTCGGAATCAAGTAGATGAATTGGTAAATAAGGCACTGGCATCAGGCGGTAAATCTTCGAATGACCCTCAAGATCATGGATTTATGTATGTATGGGGGTTTCAGGACATAGACGGCCATCTTTGGGAAGTCGCTTATATGGATGAAAGCGCAATTAATCAAGAGTAAACTTTCAGGTTGAAACCAAAGAGCTGAAAAATGGATATTCATTTATATAAAAAGTGACACATCAATAATAGAAGAGGGGCAGTATTAGAAACTACCCCTTTTTTGTGTTTCTGGCAATTAATTGATATATATTTTGGCAGTAGGTTTATTAATCCTATTGAATCATTATCAACATAATTTTGGCTCCGATTTTAGCAAATGATGCCATTCTGAGGCTTTCATTCAATCGGCGTCAGGTTGTTTTTCTAACCATCCATTTTTAACCATAATATTGTAAGAAATGGCACCAGCCTCCATAGCATGGGTAAATACTTTACTATAGTTTACAATTAAATCCGATCTAAAGCTGGAACCTAATGATGCACCATAATAAGTAAGTGCAGCATTTACTAAAAACCCTGCGTGAAACATGATCAATTTGTCAGAAAATGGACTTATAGTAGAATCTGTAATCTCATTATCCCATTTTTCAGGTATAGGTAAATGATCCCGTTGTAATATAGAGTCAAAGCTTTCAGCATCTTTCCCTGCTAATTTAACGTTTTTCAACATAAAATTACGAACATCTTCACGCACCGCCACCTGACTAAAAGCCAAACTTAACGACCTGATAAATCCAGTTTTCGTTGAATTAAAGAAAAGGGTGCTGATTTCAGAACTATTTAATGGTCTTTTGTCTCCTATTAAATTAGAAATGAATCCTGGCGATACCATAAACTCAGCTCCATGAGGTGAAGAAATAGAGGGGACGCTTGTATATTTTGGCTGGTTTTTAGCTAATACCACTATTTTTTGGAATAATTCCTTAGATGATACCGTACAATCAAAAAAATAATCTTGAATGTCTTGTCGCTCCGCGTTTGTAACAGCTAAGCTATATGCGGTTATCCCATGTATTGTCATAATATAGGAGTAAAATAGTAAAAATTGGTCAGAAAACAGACGAGGGGCATTAACATTCACGTCATTCTCTGTAAATCCTATTGGGATTTGGAAATTAGCACTATTTAAGAATTCGGTGATTTTCGTAATATGGCTCTCAGCTAACTGTAATGCGAATTCTAAAATGGGTTTAATCTCTTTGTTTTCAACAATGGTAAGAAAATATTTGAAAACACATATTGCCATACTATCACCCAAATACTGAAGCCAAAGAGCTGATACTTCTGCAGCGGTTAAGGTATTGGTCTTTGATTTTTTGAAAATCCCCATAGGAAATACCTCCAATTTTACTCATTTTCAATTCTGAGATTAGTTTATGGTATTGGTATTGAAGTATACAGTTTCCCTTATTTTTATTTTAATCAAAAAAAACACTTAAAAAATAATCCCACTGGTTCTCTACACGATGCATTAAATAGAGGAAGTAATTGGAATTTAACTGATTTAACTGATTTAACTGGTGGTATGGTTGGAAAGGGACAGGAATATTAATTGTTGTTATAATAGTTGGAAATGTTTTATATAAACTGTTTTTTTAAAGATTTTTTTAACCGTCTTCAACAGTGGGCTTTCCTTAGATCTGGCTGCGTTTCATTTATGGATGGGGAGAGTGTCAGTGTCAGATGATCGAAAAATTAATTAGGGGTGTTCCTTGATGACAAATAGTAGCATGAATCCTAAGGTTGATGAATTTTTAAGTAAAGCTAAAAAGTGGAAGGAAGAATATGAGAAGTTGAGAGCTATCGTTCTTGAATGTGAACTGACCGAAGAATTTGATGCATCCTTGTTACACGTTTGAGAAAAAAAACATAGTTTTAATTCATGGATTTAAAGAATATTGTGCGCTTCTGTTTAACAAAGGTGCCTTGTTAAAGGATCCCCATGGGATTCTAATCCAACAAACGGAGAATGTACAGGCGGCACGCCAGATTCGGTTCACCAATCTTCAAGAAATAGTTAATATGGAAACCATATTGAAAGACTATATTTATGAAGCCATTGAAGTTGAAAAAGCCGGTTTGGAAGTGAATTTTAAAAAGAATACAGAGTACATAATTCCAGTAGAATTTCAAAATAAATTCGACGAAATCCCTGCCTTGAAAACTGCTTTTGAAGCATTGACGCCGGGACGGCAAAGAGCATACATTCTTTATTTTTCGGGGCCCAAACAATCCAAAACTCGAGAGTCAAGAGTTGAAAAATATATGCAGCAAATTCTCAATGGAAAGGGATTAAATGATTAGTATATTCGATGAGAAAAAAATTAATCATTTAAATATCTATTGAATTTTTTATACTTAAATCTAAAGATGGTGTGATTATGAAGGAAACTTATGAGAAACGGATCGAAAAAGCAAAATTGGCGATTCAAGATGCTGAAAATATATTAATAGGCGGCGGAGCAGGTTTGTCAGCCGCTGCTGGTATAGAGTACGGAGGAAAACGATTCACAGAGAATTTTGCCCCATTTATTAAAAAGTACGGTTTAACCGACATGTACACATCTGGTTTTTTTCCATTCCCCTCACAAGAGGAGAGATGGGCTTACTGGGCAAATCATATCCTTGTAAATCGTTATGAACCTAGTGGGACTCAACTTTATAAGGATATCTTTCAAATGGTAAAGGATAAAAATTATTTTGTCATCACAACCAATGTTGATAGCCAATTTGAGAAGTCTGGTTTTGTAGCTGACAAAGTATTTGAAGTCCAGGGGAATTATGGGTACTTGCAGTGTGCAAAGGGCTGCCATAACGTGGTGTATAATAATGAATCGCTAGTTAGGGAAATGGTTGATAAAACGGAGGGTTGTAAAATCCCATCAGAACTTGTTCCAAAATGCCCTATTTGTGGAGGAAATATGGACCCTCATTTAAGGATAAATCAATACTTTGTTCAAGATGATAAGTGGGATGAATTAAATGAATCTTACAATCACTTCTTACATGAATCCACAGGAAAGAAAATTATTTATTTAGAGTTGGGTGTAGGATTTAATACACCTGGAATCATTCGTTATCCATTTGAACAAATGACTTTCAACAATGAAAATGCAACATTAATCCGTTTTAACAAGGAACATCCTGAGGGTGCAAAGGAAAACAGAGAAAAAACGATTGCATTTACAGAAAACATGTACGATGTTGTATCTAACATAATGAAATGAGGGAGTGATTAGCATGCCTCAATTATTACTAAGTGACTATTCTTCTTTAATTAAATTGAATGAAAAATTTGTGCCACATACAGTTATGCATACCGATACGAATCGAATAGTTGACGAATTAATAATAATGTTATTGCAAGAACCTGATGCACCAGATGAAATAGAAATGCCTAATGATTATAACGCTAAACGTAATTTGTTAAGGGCATTATTAAACATTAGGGTGCCAAAACCGTTAGTTGAACGATTTCTTGAAAAGATGGATACCTTGTTACAAATAGAGTTGAAAGAAAAAAGTATCGTGAAAGTAGAGAAACTCGATTCAATAGCTACCATGTTTCCCGATAGTTCTTTTTCAGATTCAGATAAATTGTTCTTGTGGCAAGGTGATATAACACAATTAAACGCTGACGCCATCGTAAACGCAGCAAATAATCAAATGTTAGGTTGTTTTCAGCCATTACACGCTTGTATTGATAATGCCATTCATTCAGCAGCTGGTCCACAGCTAAGGAATGATTGTGAAATCATTATGACTGCACAAAATGAATTAGAGGATACTGGAAATGCAAAAATAACAAGAGCTTATAATCTGCCTTCCCATTATGTTTTGCATACAGTTGGACCTATTGTTCCAAAAGGAACGACATTAACAAACCAACAAAGAAATGAACTAGCTTCCTGTTATATATCTTGCCTAGAAGTTGCTAATGAAATGAAGAATATTAAATCCATTGCTTTTTGTGCAATATCAACTGGTGTATTTGGATTTCCAAAAACGGAAGCAGCCTATATTGCAGTTACTACCGTAAATCACTGGCTAGCAAGTTATCCAAACCATTTCGAAAAAATAATATTTAATGTTTTCAGTGATAGTGACCGAAATGAATATATGAATGTTGTTTCCACAACTATATGATTCGAATTTTTGAAAAACTTCTCTAGCTTGAGAAGTTTTTTATTTATAATTTGAGGAGTCATGGGGACGGTTCTTGTAGTCTGTGCAAACCTTTTAAAAGCCGCCAGAACCGTCCCCGTGGTCCTTCTGGACTGAATTGTTACTATTTACAGCTTTCAAATAATATAAAATTATCGTATAATAGTAGATATATTAATTTGTAAATAATTGTATTACACTATGATAGAGTTATAATTTAGACAGAAAAGGTGTGTGACAAGGTCGCGCCTTAGCTTGGTGTGACGCTTATATCTTTTCTGCAAATATTAGGGGAAAAGGTTGATAAAAATGAGCAACAGCGAAACTAAAACAGACGTTATTTTAATTGGTGCCGGAATCATGAGTGCGACTCTAGGGACACTCTTAAAAGAATTAGTACCGGAATGGGAAATTACAATGTTTGAGAAGCTCGCAAACGCAGGAGAGGAAAGCTCTAACGAATGGAATAATGCGGGAACGGGGCATGCGGCACTTTGTGAGCTTAACTACA
Organism: Neobacillus sp. NPDC097160; assembly: GCF_044762155.1. NCBI lineage: Bacteria > Bacillati > Bacillota > Bacilli > Caryophanales > Bacillaceae > Neobacillus > Neobacillus sp. NPDC097160. Next base: position 24,793 of record NZ_JBIWDU010000005.1, read on the forward strand.
CGGTCGAAAAACCAGACGGATCAATAGATATTAGCAAAGCTATCAAAATTAATGAACAATTTCAGCTTTCAAGACAGTTTTGGTCTTATCTTGTAAACACCAATCTTATTCGTAATCCGCAGGACTTTATCATGCCAATACCTCATATGAGTTTAGTACAAGGGGAACAAAATGTAGCGTTTTTGAAAAAAAGATTTGAAGCGCTGTCAAAAAATCCTCTGTTTCAAGGGATGGAATTTTCCGATGACCATGAAAAACTGATTGAATGGATTCCGCTTATCATGGAAGGTCGTAAATTGAATGAACCGATAGCGGCAACAAAAATCGACTCTGGAACGGATGTCAACTTTGGTACTTTAACGCGCATGTTGTTTGACCACTTAAAGAGTAAAAACGTCAAGATCAACTATAAGCATAGTGTTGAGGATATTAAACGTACTGACGACGGATCATGGGAATTGAAAGTATGGAATATGGAAACCGGTAACATCGAACGCCATACGGCCAAATTCGTCTTTATCGGTGGCGGGGGCGGGTCCTTGCATTTATTGCAAAAATCCGGCATTCCTGAAGGAAAACATATTGGAGGATTCCCGGTAAGCGGACTATTTATGGTGTGTAATGATCCGGATGTTGTAGCACAGCATCATGCAAAAGTATACGGCAAAGCTAAGGTTGGTGCTCCACCAATGTCTGTTCCGCATCTGGACACAAGATTTATCGATAACAAAAAATCATTGCTATTTGGACCATTTGCCGGCTTCTCACCGAAGTTCTTAAAGACCGGTTCAAATATGGATTTAATAACTTCTGTAAAACCGAATAATGTCTTAACGATGTTGGCGGCTGGAGCAAAACAGGTGCCACTAACAAAATACCTAATTCAACAAGTTATGTTATCCAAAGAACAGCGCATGGAAGAGTTACGTGAGTTTATCCCGAACGCTAAAGCTGAAGATTGGGACATAGTGGTAGCGGGCCAACGCGTTCAAGTTATCAAAGACACAGAAGCTGGCGGCAAAGGAACACTCCAATTTGGCACGGAAGTGATTACAGCGGCTGATGGCTCGATCGCAGCATTACTAGGCGCTTCACCGGGTGCTTCTACTGCCGTTCACGTTATGCTTGAGATCATTAAAAAATGCTTCCCGCAACATGTGGAAGAGTGGGAATCGAAAATCAAAGAAATGATTCCTTCTTATGGCGTGTCATTAATGGAAAACCCAGAGCTTCTGCATAAAATTCATACTTCAACAGCAGAGACGCTTGGTCTAAGCGAAAAACTAAGCGAAAAAGAGCTGGTCTTTAGTTAATTTATTGATGTAGAAACAATACACAGAACCTTTGATCTATCTTTGGATTAAAGGTTCTTTTTGCATTTTTGGGTAGTTTTTCTATCAATTTAAATAAAAATAATTACTTTATTCAGGTTGTCTGGTATACCCTGTGCCAAACGGTCCACTTGGAAAAGCCCTTACACATTTTGAATTTAAACATATTTTGTACTGAGTCATTGCAAAGGAGGTTTGTGATATGGACGGTGTAGGAGCTGGTGGAGGATTTGCCTTAGTGGTGGTATTATTTATCCTTCTCATTATTATTGGTGCGTCCTTTATGGGCGGAGGATTCTATTAACCAATTAATACCTGATTGAAGGGGGGGAATTCCATGTTTGGTTATGGAGGATTCGGAGGCGGATTCGGTGGTTGCGGCTGCGGTGGCTATGGTTACGGTGGAGGCTTCGGATATGGCGGCGGTTTTGCCTTAATCGTTGTATTGTTCATTTTGTTAATCATCGTTGGAGCAGCTTGTTTTTATTAATCAAAAGTAATTAACTTCATTCATTTCTAGAAATTAAAAAAAGCCCTTTTTATTTAGGGCTTTTTCATTTTTTTTCTTAGATTAGCTTTATTGCACCGAACGCAAATAAAGCAATTAAGGAGATAATGCTTGGTATGGCTATGGCTCAATTCAGTCTATGCTTTGATTTATATAATGTAGCAACTAATTAAGCCCTTATTTGAAAAGACTGCTAGGAAGGGAGGGCTTATTAAAATTTTCCCACTTTATTTTCGCTTCTAAAGGAGAAAAAAATTTCCGAATTTTATAATCGACCCGTGGATTTTTATCTAGTGTAAGGGCACTTCTGTAGCTCATTTAGTGCCCTTCGCCAAACTTAAACCCATACGGTCCGCATGGAAGAGCCCTTACACATTTTGATTTTTAACATATTTTGTATTAATCCGATGTAAAGGAGGTTTGAGATATGGACGGTGTAGGAGCTGGTGGAGGTTTTGCCTTAGTGGTTGTATTATTTATCCTTCTCATTATTATTGGTGCGTCCTTTATGGGCGGAGGATTTTATTAATCAAATAATACTTGATTGAAAGGGGGGAGATCTATGTTTGGTTATGGAGGATTCGGAGGCGGATTCGGCGGTTGCGGCTGTGGTGGCTATGGTTACGGCGGTGGCTTCGGATATGGCGGCGGTTTTGCCTTAATCGTTGTATTGTTCATCTTGTTAATCATCATTGGAGCAACTTGTTTCTATTAATGAAAAGCAATTTACTTCATTTCTAGAAATAAAAAAAAGCCCTTTTTTAGGGCTTTTTCCTTTTTATTTCTTTAGCTTTATTTTGCACCAAACGCAAAATAAAGCAATTGAGGAGATAATGCATTGTATAGATTGTATAGCTATGGCTCAATTCAGTTTATGCTTCGATTTATATAATGAAGCGACTAATTAAGCCCTTATTTTTGAGGATTGAAAGGGCAGGGCATCAACTTGGTTAGTTAAATATTATTCTAATTGTTGGATTATTCTAACAAACGAGACATTAAAAGAAAGCAAAGTGGGTCGTCATGGCGATTACTTAACTTTTAAAACGCTATTGTAATATATCTAAATATTCACTATAATACTATTAATCAGAATTAATTGTTCAGTTGAAGAAGTGGATAAGCGCAACATTCATCATCCGCTGAACAATTGAATTTCAGAGTTACTATTTACTTAGAAAGGACAGCAATAGGAAAAACCTTTTAAGAGATGAATAGTCCAATATTAGCACATCAAAGTTGGCTATGGAATGTTGCAATTATATCTTATTCTATTGGGGGAAACATCTATGAAGAATCTCTTTAAAAAGTGGAATCAAATGAGCCTAGTCAAACAAATCATTATAGGTTTGATAATTGGAATTATCCTGGCGGTAGCGACCCCAGAAGCAGCCAAACCTGTTGTCATTTTAGGCTCCTTATTTGTAGGGGCGCTTAAAGCGATTGCGCCAGTATTGGTATTATTTTTGGTTATGTCGGCCATTGCTCAACACAAGAGTGGTCACGAAACGAACATGAAATCGATTATCGGACTTTATTTGTTAGGTACTTTTTTAGCGGGATTAATAGCAGTTATCGTAAGCTTTTTTGTTCCTGTAAGCTTAACACTTGCAAAGGGTGCTGAGGATTTGGCGGCTCCTGGCGGTATTACAGACGTCCTCACAGCATTACTGTTAAACGTTGTTGATAATCCTGTAAAAGCCATTTTTAATGCCAACTATATCGGTATTTTAGCGTGGGCGGTTGTCCTTGGTATCGCGTTAAGAAACGCTCCAGATACGACAAAAACGATGATTTCTAATTTTTCAGATGCCGTATCTAAAATGGTTACATGGGTGATTAAGTTTGCACCACTTGGAATCATGGGCCTTGTTATTGATTCTATTACGACAAACGGAATCGAGTCATTACTAAGCTATGGAAAATTACTTGCTGTTTTGATTGGCTGTATGGTCTTTGTTGCCCTTGTGGTCAATCCAATCATTGTGTTTACGGCTATACGTCAAAACCCGTATCCACTTGTATTTAAGTGCATCAAGGAAAGCGGAATTACAGCATTCTTTACACGCAGTTCGGCTGCAAACATTCCTGTAAACATGAAATTGTGTGAAAAATTAGGTTTGGATAAGGATACTTATTCTGTCTCCATTCCATTAGGTGCAACCATCAATATGGCTGGTGCAGCTGTTACGATTTCTGTTTTGACACTTGCAGCGGTTCATACTCTAGGGATTCAAGTTGACATTCCTACGGCCATCATCCTTAGCGTCTTGTCAGCTGTTTGTGCTTGTGGTGCTTCAGGTGTTGCCGGCGGTTCATTATTACTGATCCCTCTAGCATGCAGCTTATTCGGGATTCCAAATGATGTTGCTATGCAAGTAGTTGGAGTTGGCTTTATCATAGGTGTTTTACAAGACTCCTTTGAAACGTCCCTTAATTCATCTACAGACGTCCTTTTCACAGCAGCAGCTGAATTTAAGAAGTGGCGTAAAGATGGAAAGAAAATAGATATTAAAAAAGCTGCTTAAAGAAGTAAGCCCTCTATTTGCAATAGAGGGCTTTTTCGTGCCTGTTGCAGTAACAAACAGTGTGCTCTCCTTGAGGTTTTTTTCATTTACTCCGAGGATGAAAGGAAATCGTTTATTTTGTTTACTTGTTCAGCAAATGGATATTGCATATATAGATTGCTGGCTAATTGAATCGGATCCCCAAAAAAGTACCGTTCATATTGCGTTTGTCTTGTTCCAAATGAACTCATTGTAAGATCCCAAGCTAAACGAAATAGTTTCACACGTTCATCAGCCGTTTTGTTTACCCCTTGAAGATATTGCTCAAGTTCTGTTCCAATTTCAGATTCGAAGGCTTTTTCTGACGGTAATGTTACCATGCCGCTAGCACCTATTAATTGAATAATTTCGCAGAAACGAGGATAAATTTTTGGAAAAATATTAGTGGCGACTTGAAGGGGGAGTAAACTTGGACGCATATATCCCCATTCATCAAATGTTGCATCATTTTCAGACTTTTCCAGTAGTGCTTTCATTGTTTCAAGTCCTACGATTATTTCAGAAAGTTTTTCTTGGATATGCTGATATTCACGGACATTTATCGTTTCTACCAAGAGCTCAGCAAGACCTAAAATAAATTCTGTTTTTACTATTTGTCTTGTCAGTACTTGATGTGTAGCAAAGTGGTGAAAAGAGCTGTGAAACATGAAGTCAAAAGCCGCTTCCACATTATCATAAAAAAAGACACGATCCCATGGGACTAAAACATTGTCAAAGACCACAATTGAATCCATTTCCTCATATCGAGAGCTTAAGGGATGATTAAAATGAGACTCTCCGCCGACAAACGACTCCCTGCAAATAAACTTTAAACCTTTCGTATTAGAAGGAATGGAAAAAGCAAACGCTTCATCAGGGTCCATGAACTTTTTCGGTGCCGTATAGACCAGTACTTCATCTGTTATTCCGCCTTGGGTAGCAAGAAGGCGGGCACCTTTAATCACAATTCCTTGTTCATTTTTATCGATCACCTTGGCGGATATTGGCTCTTTTGAAGAGTCAAAATTGTACTGTGAACGATTTATTTGTGGAGTGATAAAAGTATGTGTGAAGGAAAGGTCATTTTCTTTGGCTTTTTCATATAATGCGAGAATATTTTCCGGAAAACAATTTTCCTTGCCCTTTAAAAGAGCAGCGGAGGAGGAAGCGAAGCTCATGATAACAGTATTCATGTAGTCCGGACTTCTGCCCATTAATCCATGAGTGTGTCGTGCCCATATTTCGAACATCTTCCGTCTTCTTTTTAAATCATCTATAGTTTTCGGCTGTAAGTAAGATAGTCCGATTGAATCCCCTGTTTCAGTGGATAGGAATGTCATCTGATCTTTATGACAAGGATTATTTTGCAAATTATAAAGAGACGCTTTTGTCTGAATAATTCCTTTAAAGGCAGGATGTTCTGACAGCTTTCTCACGATTCTTTCACCATCAACCCAAATTTCTGTATTCATTTGGTCGATTCGATCAATAAATTTTTTTCCATTCATGATTCCCAATTTTCACTCACCCCAATAAATAAAAGAAACTGGTCGTATTACTTACTTCTATTTTATTGGAATTTGTTGTAGCTTGTTCCAATGGGATGAGCCTTTTTTCAATGGGGGGGTAAAATATCAAAATAGCAAAACTCGATACACTTCAATTAGCTTATAAATTGCTACTGCCAATCCTAACAAACTTGCCTTCATTTTCGCTGGATGGTTTTTCTTGTTTGCATAAAGGTATATCAAGATGAATGCAAATCCTAACGGGAACCATAATTCAAATTGCCCGCCATTCGCAGTGGACCGTGAATAAAGTGGTGCGGTGTATGTACTAATCAAGAAATATAGGAAAATAGTGAAACTCCGATTCTCTAATTCTTTACTCCATCTCCACAACAAATAAATAATCGCTATGAAAATAACAAATTTTATTATCAGTGGAAAATGTATCGTTGTATTTCCAAATTCCAATTGCACTGAAAATCATTCCTTTCATAATGGCATTTTTTTGAAGCAATATTATCCATATTTTACATTTACTTTACCACTTATCGACCGGCCCTAGGGCGTTAGAAATGAAGTTTTATTGACTTTTAACAGTTGACTTCTTAAACTGTATATATTAAAATTACAGTATGATCAGTTGAATAGAAATGGATGGAGATGAATTGTTATGAATAGTGATTTTGTCATTGCTATGCATAGTCTGGTTTTTTTAGCTAACAAACCTGATCATATGGCAAATAGCGAAACCATCGCTGAAAATGTTTGTACAAATCCGGCAAGAATTCGGAAGGTAATGAGTATTTTACGTAAAAACGGCTATGTAAAAACAAAAGAAGGCATTGGCGGGGGATATTTATTAAGTTGTGATCCTGAAAAAACCACATTGTCTCAACTCTATCTGGTCATTTCATCTGGTTCACTTAAGCCCAACTGGTGTACAGGTGACCCTGAACAAAAATGTGTGATTTCTTCCAATACGCAGAGTGTGATGGACGAAATATTTAATGAGGCAGAGGAGCATATGCAATCATTTTTATGTCAAATAACAATTAGCAGTGTTCTGGATAGGATAAAAGCGCTCGAATAGCAAGTGGGTTTTTAGTTGAACTGTATATTTTTTTATAACATTTAGTAAAATTTACTCATATATCTCGAAATCGTACTAATGTAATTTAAGATAAATGGTTTTGTTCATTCATAAATGTTCTGAGGGAGTGGTTGAAAAATGGTAAACCTATATACGACACCAAGCTGTACTTCTTGCCGCAAAGCAAAGGCATGGTTTGAGGAGCATCACATTGATTATGTTGAAAGAAACATTTTGACTGATCCACTTACTAAAGATGAGATTAAATCCATTCTGCGCATGACGGATGAGGGGACGGATGAGATTATTTCAACAAACTCAAAAACTTATCAAGAACTAGAGGTAGATCTTGAATCTCTTCCCCTTCAGGAAATGTATCAACTCATTATCAATAATCCAAAAATGCTGCGACGTCCCATTATCCAGGACGAAAAGAGATTACAGGTTGGGTTTAACGAGGAAGAAATTCGGAGTTTTCTCCCGCGTAGCCTTCGTACATTTTTGCGAATTGAATCACAAAAAGTAGCCAATTATTAATGATGAAGTTTCAGTTCAAAAAGGGTATCGCTAAATAGCGATTTGCCGGACAGAAAAGATCCACCACAGATTTTGGTGGATCTTTTCTGTCAATCTATGAAATGATAATCGTTAACAGCACCCTGGGTACATTGGATAGCAGCAGGGATTATAGGGCGGCGGACAGCACGGATTGTACATCGGCTGTGGACAGCATGGGTCATACATTGGATAACAACAAGGATTTTGCATCGGATAACAGCTCGGCTGCTGGTAAACTTGTGGTGCTATATAGGGCATATTTGGTAAAACATTTGCTGGTAGAGCAGGCGGCTGGTTTGGCATGATATGCGGACTTACCATCGGATAATTTGGCATCATGTTAGGACTTACAAAGGGCTTATTTACCACTTTCATCTCTCCTCATTATTTTTTATACAAAATAGTGTATGTGTCATCGGTATGCGTGTATAGACGTTTCCCCATTAACCTATCTCCAAACCTCCATTCCCGAACTTGTTTCAGGGTAGCTTTTAAGATGCATTAGGATATACACTTAATACATTGTGGAAATTAATGGCGCACTAAATTCAAAGAATATATAAAATAATTTTCGGCAAAATGTTTGGATGCATATGGAGGAGATCATTATGATAAATATTAGAAGCGCAGAAATTACAGATTTACCTGCACTAGTAGCTATAGAACAGCTTTGCTTTTCAAAGGAAGAAGCCGCGACGAGCGACGCGTTTGAAAAGCGCATTCAACGCATTCCGGATAGTTTTTTTGTAGCAGAAATAGATGGGGTGATTGTGGGTTTAGTCAATGGGCCTGTCATTGAATCTGCCTTTATCACGGATGATCTTTTCAGTGATATTAAGGCAAATCCAGCAGTTGGCGGTCACCAAAGTATTTTAGGACTGGCAGTTTCCCCACATTTTCAAAAACGTGGCATCGCATCAGTGTTACTTGCACATCTTGAAAAAGAAGCAAGAGCGAATAATCGTGAAACGATTACCCTTACATGTAAAGAAAACTTAATCAGCTTCTATGAAAGCCAAGGATACCTGAACAAAGGTGTATCAAATTCCGAGCATGGTGGAGTCACTTGGTATAATATGAGTAAAAAATTATAGGGACTAAATCCTAAATAGAGATTAGTTGTGGTTATAAGAAGTTGAATGAGGCATTCTTAAAGTAAAGAGTGGATACTTTGAGAATGTCTCTTTGAATTCTGGCTGTTTTTGTAAAAAATGTTGGAAATATTGGAATTTTATAAGCTGAAGAAGGGCAAAACCCGATAAAAAATCGAAGAAATGTCCTTCATTTAACGTTTTGAAGCTCTAACTCAGCAATATCAATGAACTACGTATTCTAACAATAGTTCTCCATGTTCTCTTCGACCGGTATCTTTAAAGCCGAATGATTGATAAAGTCCTAAGGGTTTGATTCCTTTACTCCGAGAATGATGGTTTGGCTGCAATCAGGCAGGGCTGTTATAAAGTCTATCGAATCTGCTAATGCCAGCTTGCCATAGCCGTTTCCTTGTTGCGTTTGATCCACCATGAAACGGATAATCCAATACGTTCCATCCTCCGGATCCTTCCCATACATAAGAAATCCTATCATTCTATTATCTAGGTAAATGCCCATTGGAACAAAGGATGGCTCAAATTTTGATTCCGCCAATGAGTATACATTTGAAGCAATATAAGACTTCTGATGGGGGGCAACCTGTAATCCAATACACTCATGCCAATTATCTTTAGTTATATTCTTTAAACAAATAGACAAACTATCATTCTCCTTTAGTTCTTAATAAAATTTCACCATAATACATATTTTAACAAAAAAGCTAATGAATAGTACGATAGATAGAAAAAATGCTAGAAAAATATAAATGTAATGGCGCATCTTAGCCAATAAAAATATTTACATGAAGGAATCATTTTATGAAAAATTGAATAAAACAAGTACCGATTTTTTAATAAAATTTGGAATACCATGTCTTATTATTCTGAAAATTTTTATTAGGAGTGATTTTTTTGAAGAAAATTTTTTTGATCAGGCATTGCGAGGCAAAAGGGCAGCCATTCGAAGCACAGCTTACTGATCGAGGTATGAAACAAGCTTTGGAGTTAGCTGATTTTTTTTCCAATAGTAAAATTGATCGGATTATTTCCAGTCCTTATAAGCGGGCGATTCAATCTATCCAACCGTTTGCAGAGCGTTTACATATTGAGATAGAAAATGATTCTCGTTTAACAGAACGAGTTCTAAGCACTAATAATCTATCTGATTGGCTTGAAAAACTGAAAACAACATTTACTGACTTTGACCTAAAATTTGAAGGGGGAGAGTCCAGCCAAGAAGCTATGGATCGAATCGTAGAAGTAGTCGAGAAAGTCTTTACCAGTGAAACTAAAAATACCATCATCGTGACCCATGGAAATCTAATGTCCTTACTTTTAAGGTATTATAATAAAAACTTTGGATTCGAAGATTGGCGAAATCTCAGTAATCCCGACGTATTTCTTTTAAAATATGAAACGAATAAAGTAACTATTGAGAGACTATGGAAATAATTATGAAGTAATGGACTAATAGAAAGGGCCACTTTATAAAAGAAATAGCTACTTACTACCTATAAAGTGATTGCAAAAGTGCTTAGGTAGTAGAGCCTATTATTTCTCGCTTATACATTGTTAATCGACATTATCTTTCTTGATTTCCCTATCTGTATAGGGAAAATGGCAGTGTAAATGTAGATTTATCACGCTTTTTGTAAAACTATTAAAGTTTACTAAGCTATTAATATCATTGATAATTTAAACGAAAGCGTTTACATTTTTTAAAAAATAGGAGGAGTCAAATGAAGAAGAAAAAAGTGGTGTCCGTATTATTAACTGCGGGGTTAGTTTTAAGCGTCAATGGAGTCTATGCACAAGGAAACGGTGGAACCCCAAACTCGAATGCAGCGTCTGCCTTTGACAACAAGATCATTAAGAAAATTAGTGCCGACAACATGTATAACACAATTAAGTTATTATCAGAGCAGCCTCGTACGGCAGGAACTCCCGGCGAGCTAATAGGGGCACAGTACATAAAGAGTCAGTTTGAGAAGTATGGGTATGAGACGGAGCTGCAGTCTTTCCCAATCTATGATGTTGTAAGAGATAATGCAAAAGGAGTAGTAGAAATTGGCGGACAAAATCTAAATCCATACGTATTCTCTGGTTCATTTAGTGGTGAGGTAACCGCTGATTTAGTGAATGTTGGCAAAGCACTTGCCGGCACGGTACCAGATACGGTAAAAGGGAAGATTGCTCTGATTGAACGCGGCGATATCACCTTTGTTGAAAAGATCCAAAATGTTATGGAAAAGGGCGCGGTAGGCGTCATTATGTACAACAATACCGGTACATCTAATGCATTTGGCCAAGCAAGCTATGGTCAAGATATTCCTGCTGTTGGCATCACTAGAGCCCAAGGTTCGGCATTAGTTGAACAATTAAAATCGGGTCCATTAACGGCTAAATTAAAAGTATCCGGTTCAGGTCTTGTTGAAAAGCAGTCTTATAACGTCATTGCCAAGATGAAACCTCAAAAGAACAAGGATACCGGCCAGATTGTCATGGTTGGAGCACACCATGATTCAGTTCCTAATGGACCTGGGGCAAATGATGATGCATCCGGTGTATCGGCGGTACTAGAGCTTGCCCGAGTCATGTCCAATATGCCAATTGATACGGAACTTCGTTTCGTTACCTTTGGCTCCGAGGAAAAAGGCCTGTTAGGATCCTATCATTATGCCAGCACATTAAGTGATGCAGAAGCGGACAAAATCGTTGCCCACTTCCAAATGGACATGATTGGCAGTAAAGATGCAGGCGGTGATAACAAAGCAAACGGTCTAATCATGTATACGATTGATGGAAAGAAAAATACAGTGACAGACCTTGCTTCTGCTGCAGGCGCAAGAACGGCATTAGGTGAAGTCGTTCCATATGGTCAGCTGGGACGCAGTGACCATCAGCCGTTCCATGAGTTAGGAATTCCGGCAGCCCTATTCATTCACTCGCCATTGGAGCCATGGTATCATACACCAGCAGATACCATCGATAAAATCGATAAGAACAAACTGCAAGAAACGGCGGAAATCGTCGGAGCAGCCGTTTATCAAATCGCGCGACCGGATACCCCAGCCTTAATACATTCTCGTGTTGCACCAAAACCGGTCGATTATGATTTCGAAAATCGTCCACCAGGAGCGTAATAAATTTTTCTTAGAAAAATGGCGGAAGAAATGAATCCGCCATTTTTTGCTTTTATTTGAGTTGATATTTAACCATTTATTGGACAAATTGTTGTTTAGACCTATATAATCAAAGGAAGAATATTAAGGTTTTCAAAGTAATTTAACTTTTAAAAAATGGAGTGAAACCAATGATTAATCAAGTCGGTCAAATTATGTTATATGTAAACGACCAAGATGAGACAGTGAAATTTTGGACAGAAAAGGTAGGATTTATCGTTGTTTCTGAACAAGATAATGGCCAAGGAATGAGATGGATTGAAATTGCACCATCAACGGATGCAGAAACGAGTCTTGTTCTTCACAATAAAGAATTAATTGCAAAGATGCAGCCTGAATTACATTTAGGCACCCCATCTTTAATGTTTTTCTCAGACAATCTTGAGCAATTATATAAAGATTTTACGGATAAAAATATCAAGGTCGGAGAAATGGTAACTATGCCTGGCGGCAGGGTATTTAATTTTGCAGATCCGGAAAACAATTATTTTGCCATTATGGAGAAAAAATAGAACACTAAGTACGAAATAAGGACAAAAACGACTAGACCTACGATCTTTAGTCGTTTTTGTTTTATTTAGGAAGGGAGAAAAAAATGAAGGCAATCGTTGTTAAACAACCCGGTGGGGCAGAACAATTACATTTTCAGGATGTATCTATTCCCAAGATAAAAGCAGGTGAGTTATTAATAAAAGTAAAGGCTTTTGCGATCAATCGCACAGATATCGTTACACGGGAAGGAAAATCCGGCTATATGACCAATCCCATTTTAGGGATTGAAGTGGCTGGAGAAGTCGTCGAAGCAGCGGAAGGAACAACGATCGAGATTGGAACTCGGATCATGGGTCTTGTGAATGGCGGCGGTTATGCTGAATATGTTGTCATGCCGGCCGATCGGGCGATGAAGGTTCCGGCGCATCTGTCATTCGAGGAGGCTGCTGCTATTCCGGAAGTATTTTTAACGGCCTATCAAACACTGTTTTGGTTAGGAGAACTAACCGATCAGGAAACAGTGCTTATTCACGCCGGGGGCAGCGGTGTAGGGACTGCAGCCATCCAACTAGCTAAACAAATGACTGAAGCAAAAATCATCACAACAGCCGGATCCCGGGAAAAGTTAGATTTTTGTCAATCGCTTGGGGCCGATATTGGCATCAACTATAAGGAGCAATCATTCGATGAAGAGGTTTTAAGGGCGACCAATAACCAAGGTGCAGATGTGATTCTGGATTTCATTGGTGCATCCTATTGGAATAGTAATATAAAAAGCTTAAAGATTGATGGCCGCTGGGTACTTATTGGTATTTTAGGTGGTGCGATGGTTGAAAACATGAATATATGGGAGCTAATGACCAAAAGAGCCCAGTTAAAAGCTACTCTATTGACTCCTCGTAGTGATCAATATAAAAAGGAATTAACGGAGGAATTTACGGAAAAAGCAATGCCATTATTTATAGAACGAAAAATCAAACCTGTTGTTGACACGGTATTTCCATTTGAAGAAATCCAAGATGCCCATCGGCACATGGAGGCGAGTAAGAACATTGGTAAAATTGTCGTTCGCATATAGTTGAATCTTTCCCTACAGGGGAATTTTAAACAAAGCTCTTTTTTTATTTTTTTGATTCGCATCGGCGGATGGTGTGATATACACACACAAATAAACTGGATGCAAAAAAGCCGTGAATAATCTTCGCGGCTTTAGTTAATATACCCTTTGTCTTTTAAACATGCATATGCTGCATTTTCATTTTCTTCTTTCACTTGATACTCCAGTTTACCTTCAACAATCTTGGCACAACGGCCGCCAAACGGTTTAAGTGCTGTCTTGATTTCCTTTACATCAACATTTTCTTTAATTGGATAATTAACATTCACAAAAATTCACCTCCAATGATAACTATAAGTAATTGGAACTGTTTTTACTGTGAGAAAAATTACAGGATTCGGGATTAAGAGAACTCACCATCATAGAAGAACTTATTACCTAGGCTTTAGTTCTCATTCAAAATAGATGGGCAGAATAATTCACGGTACATAGGAAAGAATGAATGGTGGTGTAATAGACACCAACTAACGACGATGTGGGGGAATTACGATGAATATTCGTGAAGGCTTAATTCCAACTGCTTTAGGCACTGCAGTAACTGCGACAGGTTATGCATTAAAGCAAAAACGCGGGTCGAATAAAATGGTAGCTAATACTGTTTTCGGTTTTGGTCTAGCACACGTGGTATTAGGCGTAATTGACCTTGTAGAACACCGCCGTTAGAGATGAAGACGAGTATATTCCGTACTCGTCTTCTAATGAAACATCCATAAAAGTAAAATTTCATTTGTTAAGCATTAATCCGTATTTAAAGCAAAAGATAAAAAAAGGAGGTGTAGAACCATGAGATTAATACACAGAATTGCCTTAGTGCTAGTGATTATAGGTGCAATCAATTGGGGATTAATTGGCCTTTTTAGATTCGATTTAGTTGCAACTATTTTTGGCGGACAAGGGGCATTTTTGTCAAGAGTAATCTATTCTCTTGTTGGATTAAGTGGACTGATTTGTATAAGCCTACTATTTGCTCCAATGAGGAAGGAAGAGCATAAAGTAGATCGCCAAGGCAGCGGAAACTTAAATTATGCTACTGAGTTTGGTGAGGAAACCGATTTATCAAAATTAAAAAAGGATTAAAAAAAACACTTATGATGACATAGTCATCTGAGTGTTTTTTTGATGCTGTAAAACTGATTCAACATGTATGCCCTCTTACGACCCCCATTAAATTTAGTTCTAAACAATGGGATAAATAAGAGGGATAGAGGGATTTTTTCTTTAATTGAACATTTCGCCATTACATAAGTTCAAAATAAATAGCAGAAAAAGTTAGTAATGATTAACGCTAGTGTAGGACAAAATACATTTGTGCTTCAGGAAAGGTGGCACTGATGATGAATAAATTTACCTATACACTAAGGAGGGCAACAATGGGCATATTAAGCGGAAATCCTAAGGAAGAGCCATTGCACTATGGTGAGGTTTTTGATCTTTGGGCCTCATTATTAGCGGGCAATGGTATGATAGCAGGTTATCAAACAATGATCAACCATGTTGGAGACGATGACTTAAAAAAGTTATTAAATGAAGCCATTGAAATATGTCAGCAGGAAAAAAAACAAGTGGAAGAACTATTAAAAGAGAACGGGGTCGGTTTACCTCCAGCTTCACCGGAGCCGCCGCAAGCATGTTTGGAGGATATACCAGTTGGGGCTAGAATTCCTGATCCTGCTATTGCCGCAACACTTTCGGTGGATATCGCTGCCGGATTAGTGGCATTTAGTCAAGCGATGGGTAAATCGATCAGGGAAGATGTAGCCCTGATGTATGGACAATTTCATATGCAAAAAGCGGGTCTTGGTGCAAAAGTCCTTCGATTAAATAAGGAAAAAGGCTGGCTGATTCCTCCTCCATTGCATCTTAACAAACATGGTGATTGTTAGAAATCATTAAAATAATTAACAAAAAGAACGGATTAATTTTAAATGGGTTTCGTTACCTATCGCAATCATCAAAAAATAAAGGGAAATGGCTATCAAAAACATACATTTTGATAGTCATTTTTTTTTAATAAATAGAGATTTTTTGTAATTTTAGCCGAAATTTGTATAGGAAAATGGATATCAAATTGTAGGGGTATATAAGAATATTTTAAGGAAATCCTACAAAAATACGAGGAAGAGAGGGATTAAAGGTGGATATTATAAACCCTATGGATGTATTAAAACCAATTAATTTAAGTACAAAAGAATTAGATGAAACTCAACCTTTAACATCTGTTGAAATGGGGAAACTTTGGGTTACGTATGTTGGAAACAGTATGTCTGGTCAAATTATCAGTTATTTTCTTCAACATTGCGAGGATGATTCTATTCGGACACTATTGGAAAATGGTTTAGCTGCATCTAAGGACTTTATGCAGAGGATAGAAGGATTTTTTAAGAAAGGTAATTTTCCTATTCCTGCAGGATTTGCTGAAGATGATGTAAATCTTGGTGCCCCACGTTTATATGAAGATGCATTTTACGTGCATTATTTAAAATATGCTGCTAAGGCAGGTCTAAGCATTTACGCAATAGCGGTTCCATTAGTAATGAGGGAGGAAATAAGGGAGTTTTTTGTTTATTGCAATCAATGCACTAGCATCCTTTTAGGGCAGATAAACAATGTTCTATTTGAAAAAAAATTAATTGCAAAACCTCCTATTATTCCAACACCTGATGGAGTTGATTTTATTAAAAATCAAAGTTACTTAAATGGTTTTGTTGGCGATGTTAGACCATTACATGCATTAGAAATTACCCATCTTTATGATAACATTGAGAATAACGCAACAAGTAAGGCATTATTACTGGGATTTTACCAGACAGTTAAAGATGAAAAGATAAAGGCTTTGTTTAAACGAGGTTTAGATATGACTGATAAATCAGTAAAGCAATACAAAGAAAAGCTTCAGATAGAGCACTTGCTAACACCATCATACATAGACCATTTAGTTACAACGTCTACATATCCTCCTTTTTCCGATAAAATCATGTTATTTCATAAAGTGGACATGTTCTCCATGAAGATAAGGTCGTTTGGAAACTCACTTGCGGTAAACGGAAGAAGAGATATAGGATTGATGTATGGAAGATCTCTCATAAATATTGGCTTATTTGTCGATGACGGAGCTAATATCTTAATTGAAAAAGGCTGGATGGAATCTCCGCCAAAAGCATTTGACAGGGTTTAATGAAGATTCGTTTTGGATTTGTGGCGAATGCACTAGGTTTATGGGATGCCAGCCCTTCAAAAGCCTTAACCTTTACTCGATATTCAGCAATTCCTAAACACGAGCGAATGGAGAAGCTTAAAGAAGTAACGGCGCAGAATTTACATCATACAAAAAGAATCTTGTACTATAATATTGCGCACGAAATAAAATTATATCGGTTTTCAAGCTCACTTGTCCCCTTAGCCACTCATCCGGAAGTGATGTGGGATTTTGTTACTCCTTTCAAAACGGAATGGGAGGAACTTGGACAATTGATCCGGCAATTTCAACTTCGACCGAGCTTTCATCCCAATCAATTTACACTCTTCACAAGTCACCGCACAGAAGTGACTATGAATGCAGTGAAGGATATGGACTATCATTTTAGGATGCTCGAAGCTATGAATGCACTGGAAAGAGGAATTATCAATATTCATATTGGCGGCGCTTATGGGGATAAAGAGACCTCATTAAATCGATTTCATCAAAGTATAAAAAAATTACCAAGCGAAATAAAAAAGCAGATGACGCTGGAAAATGATGATAAAACGTATAATGTAGAGGAAACGCTCTTTACTTGTGAAAAAGCAAAGATCCCGATGATTCTGGATTATCACCACTATATGGCGAATAAAGGGGGAGTTGACCTTTCGCATTACTTACAACGAATTTTTAACACATGGAATACGATTCCCAAAGTGCATATTTCTTCGCCAAAATCAGATCAGGCCTATCGTTCACATGCAGATTTTGTCTCATTGGATTTTATTCTGCCATTTTTGAAAATGGCAAAGGTCCTTAATGAAGACTTTGACATTATGATCGAAGCGAAACAGAAGAACCTTGCGATGTTGCAGCTTATTGAAGAAATCGCCTCTATTCGGGGAGTCAAACGGCTATCTGGCGGTGAGATTGAATGGTAAATAAAAAGCAAGGGAATGAGGTGAAAAAATGACCATCGTACGTTTAGGATATGTAGCCATGAGTATGGAATTAAAAAATGCTTCACCATCCCAAACGATGACCTTTGCCCAATTCCAGAATATTGATGACCGTGAAGCAGCGATTCGGAAATTAGAACGGATCTCGCTATCGAATTTACACCATACACTCAGAATTTTAAAGCATAATGCGGCGTCGGAAATTCACTTTTATCGGTTAACATCTCGTCTTATTCCTCTAGCCAACCATGAAGAACTGCTTGATTGGAATTATTTAAAGCCATTGCGTGGGCAATTGCGGGAGATTGGAGATTTTGTCAAAGAACTCGACATAAGAATTGATTTCCATCCAGATCATTTTGTTCTTATCAATTCGATGAAGAAAGATATTTTAAAAAACTCGATTCAAACGTTGAAGATGCATTATTTACTATTAAAGGGGATGGGGATTGATCCAACTCACCGGTGTGTGATGCATGTGGGAGGCAATTATAAAGAAACAGAAGCTTCACTTGAACGGTTTGTCGATAATTGGATGGTTGTGCCAAGGTCAATTCAAAAAATGATCATGCTTGAAAATGATGATACTTCATTCACCCTAGAAGATACTCTTTACTTATGTGAAAAACTGGAAATTCCGCTTGTGTTCGATTATCATCATCACCTTGCCCATCATCGAAATGCCGAATGGGAAGTTCATTGGGATCGTGTCATTCAAACATGGAGTTATTCCTCACTCCCAGTAAAAATGCATATTTCCAGTCCAAAAAGCCAAAAAGCTTTCCGCCATCATGCGGATTTTGTGGACGCAGATCTATTCTTTCAGTTTCTAAAAGAAATAAGGGGAAGCCTTCCACAAATTGATTGCATGATTGAGGCGAAGAGAAAGGACGAAGCTCTATTTCATTTAATGGAAGAGATTAAAACGAGGGATGATGTGGAAATCATTGATGGCTCTTCGTTTCATTTAAGATGAGATGAAGAGCCATCAGGTATTTTATCACAAATTCTTTAATTCAAGTTCTTGCGGTGGTTCACCGTTTAGATTTAAAATGCGGACCGTTTCAGGCTGTATTTTCAGTAATATATAGTTCGGATCATTAGGACCGTCAAACCATTTCTTAAACGATTCTTCCCAGAATTGATCCTTCAAGGCTTGTGAATCATTTATTGACGTAGAGCCAAGAATTTCAACATAGGCATCGCTAAGTCCTTTCTCTTCGTATCCCAGCAATACAGAGACGAACGGATTTTTTTCGATTTCTTCGATTTTCTCCGTGTCCTTTTTCGTTGGAGTGTATAATGTTAAATCCTGATTGTAAAATGTCATATATCGAGAATGAGGTTTATTGTTTTCAACTGATGACAGGATACCGGTTTTGTGATTGGAGAGTATGTTTAAAACCTTATCTTTTAATACTTGATTGCTCATAGATTTTCCTCCTCATGTATGGGTTCTATTTATTTTCCACTAATGGGGGACATTTAAACTGTAAAATGCACCTAAATATTCTTAGGTGCTTTTCCATTGATTTTTATCATTATGTGTCCTTAGGAAACTAATAATCCATTGATCGAACTAAACACTTGGTGGATTGCCTCTTTTCCAGCTTTCTCCCATCTGCTTTTATCATAAATGTAGTCGTCTTTGTCCAATGGTGTTTGAAATTGATCCAGGCCCGTAGTACCGGTCACAAATGAGTTTTCATCATGATCTAGTCCAATATTGATGACATGTTTGATGACAAATGGTGTTCCAAACTCAACCAAGGCATTAGAATGATCTAAAGCACCGTCTACTACATAAATGGGGACTCGCAAATATATGGATTCTCCGCCATCACGCCACAACAATGCGTCGAATTTCCCTTGGTCATAATCAAAATTACTGCAAAAACTACAACCATAAGAATGAAAGATATCACGAACTGCCCCAAAATATGCTCTTCTTCCTTCAATTTCTGTTTGTAATTGAATCATTTTCCTTCACTCCTGTATTTAAAGATCATTTACTATTCTTAACCAGATAATGAATTAAATACCTAGCTTTCGAAAGGAATTGGAAAATGTTATTTTTAATTATGCTTCGAATAACACCTGAAATGTAACAAATGCTAATAAAAAAGGAGGTGCACAATTTGTCTAATCAGCAACATACTAATCGTGAAAAACAAAAAGGGCAACCTGGTTCAGGATCGAAGTACAATGAGGAGCATGCAGGAAAGGTTACAGGCTACGGACAAGCTGATCCAAATGCCGAGGGGCTGACGAATATTTCGGACAAGACTTCGTCATAATAATTTTGCGCCCTTTAGCGGCGTTTTTTTCCGTTATAAATAAGGCACATAAATAGGACGGTGAAGGATATGGAAGTAAATCATGAGACTACCTCCTATAATCCGGGAGACATTGTCTACGTATTTTATCGCAATCCACATACACAGGATGTAGCAAATGTGCAGGAAGCGGCCGTTGTGAATAATCCGGAGAATCCAAATGAATTGGCTATATTTCTGTATGAAACCTATTATCCATTAACTAATGAAATGGCTGTTTACCAAAGTGAAGCTGACGCAATGCATGCGTATGAACAGTACTTTGGATATGAATAGAATGGGGAAATGGTATGAATAAGCCTTTTATGCCTCAACTCGTTTATTTTGAACCAAAGGCGTTGGAGTATCCGCTCGGGCAGGAGCTGAAAGAGAAATTTGAAAAAATGGATGTGGAAATCCGCTATACCACCTCACATAATCAAGTTAGGAACCTTCCCGGTGACACTGATTTCCAAAGGTACAGAATCGCAAAGTCAACACTCGTAGTGGGAATCAGAAAAACACTAAAGTTCGATACCTCCAAGCCTTCTGCTGAATATGCCATCCCTTTTGCAACAGGCTGTATGGGGCATTGTCATTATTGTTATTTACAAACGACGATGGGGTCGAAGCCCTACATTCGTACATATGTAAATGTGGAGGAAATTTTGGAAGCGGCCGATCAATATATGGAGGAACGGGCACCAGAAATCACGAGATTTGAAGCATCTTGTACCTCTGACATCGTTGGTATTGATCATTTGACACATACATTGAAGCGGGCGATAGAGCATTTTGGAACATCTGAGCTGGGAAAGCTGCGGTTCGTAACCAAGTTCCATTATGTTGATCACTTACTTGATGCCACGCATAATGGAAAGACGAGATTTCGCTTTAGCGTCAATGCGGATTATGTAATTAAAAACTTCGAGCCTGGGACCTCTCCATTAGCAAAACGGATTGAAGCAGCCGGAAAAGTAGCAAGGGCCGGCTATCCATTAGGGTTCATCGTGGCACCCATATATCTTCATGAAGGATGGGAGGAAGGATACTATCATTTGTTTGAACGGCTAGATGAAGAATTACCAATAGATGCAAGGGACGATATCACATTTGAATTTATTCAACACCGGTTCACTAAACCTGCTAAGCGAGTGATTGAAAAAAATTACCCGATGACGAAATTGGAATTGGATGAGTCTTCCAGAAGGTATAAATGGGGGAAATACGGCATTGGCAAGTATATTTATCAAAAAGAAGAAGAAGAGGATATAAAAAGTCATCTTTATTCCTATATGGAAAAGTTTTTCCCAAATGCAAAATTGGAATACTTCACATAAATGATCATTTCCGTAATAAAATTAAACACACGATTTCATTTGAAAAATTGTGTGTTTTTTTATGTGCGCTAAGTGATATAAAGGTGTATTGTCGTCCATCGTTCCATCCGCCTTTGTATTCATTTTAATCAATGAATAGCGAATAGCCATTGACAGTATAAGGAAATCAACATATATAATTATAAAATAAAATGAATGAATGGTTCATTCACAAATAAGGAGAGGTGCTTTACATGAGTGATAAATTGGATAGGAAGTGGATGGTTAAAGGAAAATATGTTGTGATTACAGGAGCCACCAGCGGAATCGGGCTTGCCGCCGCAAAAGAGCTTGCCGTTCGTGGTGCAAACTTAGGAATCGTCGCACGTAATCAGGCCAAAGTGAATGAAATAGCAGCTCAAATCAAGGCATCATCAGGTAAGGACACGAGGGTGGATGTGTTTATAGCGGATATGGCTTCCCAGCATTCCATACGTCAAGCAGCTGCTGAAATTCTTGCCAGGTGCCCTAAAGTGGATGTCCTGATCAACAATGCCGGCGCCTTATTTGAAACAAGACAACTGACAGTCGACGGTTTAGAAATGACGTGGGCGGTCAACCATCTCGCTCCTTTTCTTCTTACGAACCTTCTCCTTGAGCGATTAAAGGAAAGCGAACATGCCCGTGTTATCACAACTGCCTCTCATGGTCATAAGATGGCTAAAAAGGGGATAATTTTTGACGACCTCATCGCCGAGCAACCCTATAGATTTCCAAAAAAGTTCATGGGTGGCCCAACATTTCGCTACGCCGAAACCAAGCTCGCCAATATCTTGTTTACTGCAGAGTTGGCAAGGAGACTTGAAGGAAGTGGAGTCACGGCCCATTGCTTCGATCCGGGGCTGGTGTCGACGAATTTTAATCAGAATAACGGACTGTTGGCACGCTTGACCATGGCCGTGATGAAAATGTTTTCCCGTACCCCTGAAAAAGGTGCCGAAACGTTGGTATGGTTAGCGGACTCGGACGAAATTACGAGTAGCAATGGTTCTTACTACACTGACATGCAAATGACAATCCCATCTGAGGCTGCTCAGAATATGGATGCCGCAAAGCGATTATGGGAAGTAAGTGAGGATGAAATTCGGCAGTAAGAAGACAATCCAAACAACTCTAAAAATTGAAAGGTGAATAATAATTGAAGCAAATAAATGAAAATCAACCCGATCATATTCACGATAAACGAAAAGAACAGATTAAAAGGGCGGCTCTAAAGGTATTTGCTCACAGAGGTATTGCCGGAACGAAAATGAGCATGATTGCTGCAGAAGCTGGTATTAGTCAAGGCCTCACCTACCGTTATTTCGATTCCAAAGAAGATCTCTTTACGGTACTTGTGCAGGAGGCATTGGAAGAAGCTCAGGTAGCAGTTGGGAATCTCCGCCATTTTCCCGGTACACCGTTAGAACAAATCAAAACCTTAACAATAAATATGTTGGATGAGAGTCATAAACATTTCTTTTTATTAATCCAGCAAACTCAAGATTCGGATGAGGTACCGGTAAAGGCAAAACAGTTAATAGAACAATATTCTTCGAAGGATACAATTGAGCAATTGATTCCCATATTCATCAAAGGACAACAGACAGGAGAATTCTGTGCAGGTGATCCTCATAGGCTCTTGTTCCTCTACTTTTCCGTCTTAACCGGCCTAATGTTGCAAGATGTACAGACCGATGAATCCCATTGGCTGCAAGAGATTGACATCTTAATGAAGATTTTAACGAAATAAGTTGCTTTTAAAATTGACCATCCATGCGATTATTTCCAGGCAGTCAAGTAAGTGCACTAGACATCTACACTTATCAACAATAAAACCTTTAAGGGGAGAGTAAGGGTGGAAATGATTCAGAGCAAAAGAATTTATATCTATGTTGGATTCATTTGGTGTTTCCTATTTGCACTAATGAGTTTTTACTGGGCAGCTGGGGGTATGTTAGGAGCAAAATCTTTAGGAGGTTTAATCTATAAAAAAGCCGTGGAAAGGGAATCATCTTTTATAGCAATTGTTTGGTTTACTGGATTCATTAAGTTAGGTGGAGGGTTGTTTTTACTGTTACTTCTAAGAAAATGGTCTAAAATAACAAATTGTGTTTTATATTTTTTATCTTTAATAGGAGGGATCTTTTTATCTTTATACGGATTGTTAAACTTTATATCCCTTATTCTTTCAAGTATTGGTTTATTATCTCTTCAGATTGACAACTTTGCTCTAAGGTGGAGACTCTTTTTTTGGGAGCCATTTTGGATGATTGGAGGAGTTCTTTTTATACTCTCTGCACTCGAGTTCAAAAAGACAAACATCTTAAACCATAAATAACATTCGCATGAATTTACTTTAGTAGTTAAAACGGAGTTGTTTAATACTGACTTGGATTTTTATGGTAATATATTTTAGAGAGTAGTTGTTTTTTGAGAGATAATCATTAAACAGAAATAGGGGGGCCAAGCGCTATGCCATATGCAGCATTTAAAACCCGTATTTACGCTTTCTTATTAGATTATCTCGTGATCGTTATATATGGTATTTTTGTTGTGGGTACCATTTCTTTTGTATTTCGATCATATATTAAGCCCTTATTTTCAAGTTCCCCAATAACAGCCGAACTGACAGGTTTTTTTATGATGACGTTGCCAGTTTCTCTTTATTTTATTTTATGTGAATGTTCTAAATGGCAAGGAACATTAGGAAAGAGAAAAATGGGCATCCGTGTTGTTGACGCTGTCGGTCAGCGTATTGGAATCGGTCGCTCCGCTTTTCGAACAGCTATCAAGTTTCTTCCTTGGGAGGTTGCTCACTTCGGAATATGGCGATTAATGCTTCCAACTGACTTTTCTGAGAGTACCGTTTATGTAATCCTAAATGCTGTCAATCTTGTAATATTATTATATCTAATAATTCCTCTCACTAGTAAAAAAAGGAGAAATGTTTATGACTGGATAGCAGGTACGGAGGTAGTTCGCTGAACTATTCCATCGAGTATTACGAAATCCCTACTGAATCTATTACATCTCAGGAGGGATTTTCATAATAAACCTTTTCTGGGGAATATGCTAAAAAACCAAAAATTGGATGGTTTTTTATAAGTTTATCTGACAATAACTTAAATTTTACTACACTTCTTGTGCCAATTCTTTTCTATTTGGAGCAAGTGGCGGCTGTTCAAACCATTTATTTTGTACCATAAGATTAAACCATTTCTTAGTTAACATAAGATTTTGTAGAATGGTTCCTTCATAAGCCGTGACAAGGTCTAATCGCATAGCTGATGCTAATCCAGCCCCATGATAGTTTTGTGCAGCCTGGAACAAGAAACCAATATGATACAACATCAATTTATCGGAAAAAGGTGAATCCGTTGAAGTTGTCACTTCTGATTCCCAGGATTTAGGTACTGGCAAATTATCCGTTTGCATGATTTTTGAAAATGATTTTATTTGTCCATCAGCCGTTTTCTCGGAATCAGTTAAAAACTTTCTAACTTCTTTTGTTTGAGCGACTTGGCTGAATGCGATAGAAAGAGTTTTACCCATAATACTTTTTTTCAGGTTTAAAGAAATACTAATAATTTCTGTCGCAGCTAATTTTCTACCCTTTCCGAAAAATCCATCTGTAAAATCTTGGCTAGAAACATATTCAGGATTTTTAGCTGGATAAAATAGAGGGTCTCTCTGGAAATTCCCTTTTTCAAGCAATAACTCAATTGTTTGATGATACATCCTTTTTGCGTCATTATCGCAGGAATCGTAAAAATCTCTTAAGTCTTTTCTTACTGAAACAGCTAATGACGTGCTGTGCCCCAGCAAACCATGTAATGTCATGATATGTAAATAATTCAAGCAAAATATATCAGTGAACAATCTCTGTTTCCCTTTAAAAAGGTCAGATTCAGTAAATCCAATTGGAACTGGGAACCCCTCTTTTTCTATAAAAGCTATGATTTGCTGCTTTTGTTTTCCGAACGTTTTGATCGCATCCTCAAAGATGGCTTTAATTTGCTCATCTTCAATAATCGAGACCATATATCTATTTACCACGTCTGTCATTGTACCGTTTACAAATTCTCCCCACAGTGTTCCTATTTCGGAAGATGTGAGTTTTAATTGATTCTCATCCATATGATCACCCCTTGGAATATTATTTACCAATTCTGTTAGAGATATGAATATTCTATGAAAAAAAAGAAGCCCAATTTCCATAAAAGGGCAAGCAAAATGCTGTGCTCACCCTTTTCTTCATCAATGCGATAAAGAAGATATTAGCGGGATATTCGATTCTTAAGTTAAAGCCGGCATTTTTAACAAAGATTTTAATCTGTCAGTTGTATTATTAATTAAAAATGCAACCTTAATACTCAAAATAATGAAGATTGAGAATAAGCTAAAAAGAATGTCCAAAGTATATCCCTCCACATTGAAGTTTTGTGTTAGAGGATAACACTAAGGTAAGTTTTAATCTGAAAGAAATATTTATACTTTTGATTGCGATTTCGTTTTTGGTTCATATATTTAAGAGTCTTACATACATTTAGACTAGAGCAGCAAGTGGGGGACTCAAAGCATTAACAGTACAAGCACTATAATAGTATTACTTTTCTTGTAATGTGCAGTTATCATGATAAAAAAGATGCGTAGGTTGGAACGGAAAGGGGAAAAGAGCAGATGCAGATGCAACTCCTGCAAGAAATCTTAACTAGTTTTAGTACATTTTTTTCACTAGAGACGTTAGAGAATGTCGTGATGAATCCTGCCAGTTGGGGAATTATTGGGACCCTTATTATTCTTGAAGGATTATTATCTGCTGATAATGCCCTCGTTCTAGCGGTAATGGTAAAGCATCTGCCAAAGGAACAACAAAAGAAAGCCCTATTCTATGGGATTTTTGGTGCCTATTTTTTCCGAGTTGTGGCCATTGGATTAGGGGTTACCTTAATCAACATTCCTTGGATCAAAATTGTCTGCGGTCACTATCTACTTTGGATTGTTTTTCAAAATTTTGTAAAGAAAACAGATAATGAAGATGATGTTCAAAATAAGAAAATTGGATTCTGGCGAACAGTTTTAACCGTGGAACTAATGGACATTGCTTTCAGCTTTGACAGTGTGATTGCTGCATTTGGGGTTTCAAATCAAGTATGGGTTTTATTCCTGGGAGGAGTTCTCGGAATTTTAATGATGCGAGGGGTAGCCCAATTATTTTTAGTCTTAATTGAAAAAGTCCCTGAATTTGAGATAACTGCGTTTCTTTTAATTGGCGTTATTGGAGTAAAAATGATCATCGCTGCCTTCGGAATCCATATGGATGAAGTAGTATTCTTTAGTGTTTTAATCGCAGTTTTCTTGGGAACCTTTATTGTCCATATATTTAGGAAAAATTCCAGTAATGAAAGAACCTTGTAGGGTATTTTAAATAGAAGTACCAATCCACTAGCAAGAATTAAATTTTCGGCTGCCTTTTTGGTGGCTTTTCTTTTTGAATTAATATTTCATTAGTGGAAGAAGAGAAGGCATTGAGTTCCTATTATTTGTTGACAATATGTCAACGATTATGTATATTTCTAATTGCATTTTCTTTTATCAAATAATAGGTACTTTGCTATTTTTTGCGAAGTTTTCCATATTAAAAGAATCTTACATAATGAAATCGAAATATTAAAATTAAAATAGAAAGGAACGCAGTGATGGCAGAGGAAAAAAGAGATAATCAATTTAGTTTGTTTTTGAAGAAATTATTAAATGAACGTTCTTTATCCATGAGGAAGCTTAGTGAGCTTACTGATATTGACACGGACTAATCTATTTTATTGTATCTGTGGATGTTATTCCAGATTACATTTTTCCAGTCGGTTATATTGATGATGCTTTGGCAATACAAATAGTTACAAAATTACTAACAGTTAAGTAATTTGACTTTAGATTAATTAAGCAAGCACTATGAATCTTGTACATTACCAATAAGGGGATTTATTATTTTTTAGACAGGCAGGCGTAGAACTTTGGATGATAAAGAATTAATATTAGTTGAGCATCTGGATGAGTTAAGGAAAAGATTAATTATTTCGGCTTTGGCTTTCATTATATTTCTTATTTTAGGGCTAGTTTATGTCAAAGATTTATATCTTTTTCTAATGGGGAATATCGATTATAAGTTATTAGTTTTGGGACCAAGTGATATAATTAGGATTTATTTCCACGTTGCCGCTGTTATTGCTGTAGCTGGAACGATACCAGTTGCTGGATGGCAATTCTGGTTATTTGTAAAACCCGCTTTGAAGCCAGTGGAAAGAAAGGTTACATTAGCGTATATTCCTGCTTTGTTCTTTCTTTTTATTGGAGGGTTGGCATTTGGTTATTTTTTTATATTTCCAAACGTCATGAAGTTTCTTATCAATATGGGCAACGATTTAATGACCATTTCCTTTTCAGCGGATAAATATTTCAGTTTTTTAATTAATATGACATTACCTTTCGGAATTGCATTTGAATTACCTCTTGTATCGATGTTTCTAACAACTTTAGGATTGGTTAATCCTTATAAAATCGTAAAACTGAGAAAATATGTGTATTTGATTCTGGTAATTATTGCTTCAATGATTTCCCCACCAGAATTTTTTTCTCATATTTCTGTAGCTATTCCATTGATTCTCTTGTATGAAATAAGCATCTTTTTATCCAAAATGGTTTTTAAACGAAAGCAAAAACGTTATCGTGTTCTAAACACTTTTGAAGAACATGAACATATTAGCAGTTAAAAAATGAAAACAGTTTATTTGAAGAGAACTTAGAGTTGGGTTCCTTTTAAGATTTTCCAATATTGAAGAGTTGATTTCTAATTAACATAATTCAAACGATTTGAATATATAAATACACAAAAGAATTTTTCTCCAGAACAACTGGATGAACTGCACACCAACAGGAGGAAAATATGCATTATTTGTCTATATTGTTAATCGGTATTGCCGCAAATCTTGATAATTTAGGAATAAGCGTGTCATATGGATTAAGGTCGACAAGGATTCCATTTGTTTCTAATTTAATTATTGCAATCGTTTCCATGATATGTGCTTATCTTTCCATTATTGCAGGGGAATTCATCTCACAATTTATTTCTATCGGAATGGCCAATTTTGCCGGTGGGTTGATCATTATTTGTATTGGGATAAAATGCATTGTAGATTCCTTCTCTGTTCAAGAATCTCCAAGAGAAGTTAAAGTTGATTCTAATTTTTCACATGTTATTACGCATCCAGATTCAGCAGATGTAAACTCTGATAATGTTATTTCTGTAAAAGAATCGATTTTCTTAGGATTTGCGTTAGCGATCAATTGTTTAGCAATGGGATTGGGAGCAGGAATTACGGGAGTTTCTACTGCTTTAACAACATTGCCTATTGGTTTATTTTCCTTCCTATCCATTTGGAGTGGAATAAAACTTGGAAGTAAGATTTGTGGTATGAACATTGGCAAGTACTCTAATATTGTTGCGGGTATCCTGTTAATATTGATTGGCGTTTATGAAATGATTGTATAAAAATTGGATTAAAAAAGAGAGTTGGTTTGATAGGCGACCGAAATGATAGAGGTCGCCAATATTTTTTTAACTAAGCTTACAATGCATTTCCGCTTCGGCTTGATCCCACGGAACAGAATAGCCTTGTCCCTTTGCGCAAAAAATCGAAGTGGATGAATATTCAGGATCTGCATCTTTATTATAATTGAGCTTTTCAATAACTTGCTCTTGATTGTGACAAGGGTAGTAGCCGCCAAATACTAAATTCATTGTTCCTTTTCCTCCGGTAATCGAGGCAAATTCCGGGCCATAATTCATGAAAGTTGCGACCGGTACTTTACCGGTTAAGATAGCTTTATTTCCTATGGTATCAGGTGGGTTGAAGCTTCCGTGAAAATTTTGGATATCTGTCAGCACTTTTCCTAAATGATTTAAATCCATTTTGATTTTAAATTGATAATACGGTTCAAGTAAAATATTTGCTGCTTTTTCTAAGCCTTGCCGTAATGCCCGGTAGGAAGCCTCTCGAAAGTCGCCGCCGGAGGTATGTTTATTATGGGCACGACCTGTTAGCAATGTGATTTTTATATCGGTAAGGGGTGATCCTGTCAGTAACCCATGATGTTCTCGCTCAAATAGATGATGGCGGATGAGGTTCTGCGTCCCGATCGTTAAATGATCCGTATGGCACTTACTTTCGAAGGAAATGCCGCTATTTCTTTCTGCAGGTTCCATCCTCAGATGTACTTCAGAATAATGTCCCAACGGTTCAAAATGCCCATAACCTGTAACCTCCGAACCAATCGTTTCTTTATACATAATTTTCGGTTCTCCAAATGAGACGTCGAGGAGGAACCGTTCTTTAATGATTTGCTTTAAGACTTCAAGTTGAATGGTCCCCATCACATGGATATGAATTTCCTGCGAGCGTTCTTCCCAAGTAACATTTAATGCCGGATCTTCCGCATTCAAAATGTTAAAATACCGCAAAACTTCTTTCACATTCATCGATGGATCAACTAGTACCTTTGATTTTAGCGCTGAGACCATTTCGTAAACAGCCTTATCTTTTATAGTTCCTACGCCGTCTCCTGCAGAAGCGGATGACAATCCTGTTACGGCAAAAATATCACCTGCTGAGATTTGTTCGACCGGTGTAAATTTGTTTCCATTATATAACCGGATCTGGGTAATTTTTTCAGAGAGGTCATTACCAGAGCTTATTTCATCCCGAACTTTTAAGGTTCCGCTTAAGGCTTTTATAAACGTAATTTTCGTCCCTTTTTCGTCATAGCGAATCTTATAGACGCGGCCGGCAAAGGGTTCATCACTTTTATAATTCGTAGCGGTTAACAAGTCTAATTTATCAAGAAAGCTGGCAATTCCGATATCTTGGAGAGCTGAGCCGCTTACGCATGGGAAAATTTTACTTTCGTTAAATAGCCTTTTCATTGTTTCAAGCCAAAGTTCCGCTTGATACCCGGTGTCCATGTATGTTTCCAAAAGCGATTCATCGCGCTCCGCAATAAATTCGATTAGATCCTCGTTCATTTCACCATGAGTTAATGTCCCGGTAATGTCAAAAGCGTCGGATGTTAAATGGTTGCGAATTTCGTCTAAGACTCTTGCCGCATCAGCCCCAACCCGATCGGTTTTATTAATAAAGAAAAATGTAGGTATCTGATGCTGCTGAAGGAGCCTCCAAACTGTTTCGGTATGTCCTTCAATTCCTTCGACGGCACTAATAATGACAATGGCATAATCCATCACTTGAATCGCCCGCTCCATTTCTGGAGAAAAGTCCACATGGCCCGGGGTGTCAATTAGATAATAATCGGATTGATTAAATGTGAACTTTGCCTGTTCCGCGAACACGGTAATGCCTCTTTGCTTTTCTATGTCATGATTATCCAAAAAGGTGTCCTGATGATCGACTCGTCCTCTTTGTTTGATGGTTTTCGTATGATAAAGCAATTGTTCGGCCAATGTGGTTTTTCCTGCATCCACATGGGCAAACATCCCAATTGTCTTCTTCATGGTGTCACCTCTTTTTATGTATCTGATAATTTAAATCATAACTCACTTAAAAAGGTGCTGGCAATTCGAATTCATTGTGAACAAGAGTAAAATGAAATAAACTGGAAATCAGGTAATCTATTTTTTAAGTATTGAACTGAGGTGTTAACCGTTATGAAAAAACTATTCTTTCTGTTCATCTGTTTTTGTGCATTTATGTTTCTATCGGAAAAAAATATGATTCCTTCTATTGAACAAATGAAAAGCTATTTAAATTTGAATCGTTTCCAATTATCTGAGCAGGAGAATCCAGAAGTTGAAACTAGTGAAGCAACAGTAAATGAGCAAAAACCGCTGAATTCCACATCAGCTTCAGCGAATGCAAACTATCAGCCGACGGAGATCCAAACCTATCAGGTTACGGTAGAAAGTGGGAAGCTTATTGTAACGGGAAAACCTACGGAATTTGGAAAATACAATAATGCGAATGGTGTCATTTTATATATTCAAGAAGTGCGGGCCCACAAGAACACAACGATCAAGGTTCCTTTTTCCAATGGAAAAATTAATTATGTTTATCCACTAAGCTATTCAGTGGGGGACGTCATTCTTAATCTGGATGAATATTACAATGGGAAGGAAAATGATCCAGATAAGGTTCTTGGCTATGCCCAATATACATTAAAGGATAGCGACCCATATTTAACTCCCAGTTACATGGTTCAAAGCAATGATCCTTCCATTCTAGCACTTGCACAGAATATTACGAGTGGAAAGATGTCAGATCAAGAAAAATCGCGGGCCATATTTGAGTGGGTTGCCAAAAATATCGCTTATAACGCTCCGCTTGTTAATGCAACAAACCCACCAATCTATTCAGCTGTGCAAACCTTTCAATCTCGTACAGTACTTTGTACCGGCTATGCTCATTTAAGTGCGGCCCTGCACAGAGCTGTTGGGATTGAAGCGAAAATTGCGTATGGTGAAAATCATGCGTGGAATGAAATTATGCTGAATGGTGTGTGGCAGTCTGAAGATCCAACATACGGTTCCGGATACATTAACGCGAATACAAATAAATTTGTTCGAAGCTATCAACCTGCCTATTTTTCTAAAACGG
This sequence comes from Neobacillus sp. NPDC097160, assembly GCF_044762155.1. Taxonomy (NCBI): domain Bacteria; kingdom Bacillati; phylum Bacillota; class Bacilli; order Caryophanales; family Bacillaceae; genus Neobacillus; species Neobacillus sp. NPDC097160. The sequence continues at coordinate 56,693 of NZ_JBIWDU010000005.1, forward strand.
ATAAGAATAAAGAAGGGGAATATCCTTGGTAATGGGAGGAGAATAGTGCCCGCGTAGACTCTATTCATTGCGTCCTCATTTATACTAAGAGGTTACATCATGGATGCTCATATTCAAGTAAGCGCTTTAGGTGCGATTTGTGCACTTGTCATTGCCATTATTTTAATTTTGAAAAAGGTTTCACCTGCCTATGGGATGATTGCCGGTGCGTTAATCGGCGGACTCATTGGAGGAGTGGATATCACCAACACCGTAACGTTAATGATGGAAGGCGCGAAAGACATCATTCCTGCGGTACTTCGGATCCTTGCTGCCGGTATTTTTAAAGTTCCGTTAACTTCGATTATGGCTGCCGGAATTATTCCTGCTATTTTTGGACTTTTGGTAACGTATTTCATTGCGAAAAAACTTGTAAATAAAGGTTCCGGCATAAAAGATTTTGGAGTTCAAACCCATAGTGGCGGAAAACTTCCGTTATTTTTTCCAGCCATTGCAGCTCCACTGGTAACGATTATTTTATTAGCTTTAAGGCCATTGTTTGATATTAGTGTTGACCCTATAATTGCCCTGCCTGTTGGGGGGATTGCCGGGGCACTGGCAATGGGCCGTGGAAGAAAAATGAATGAGTATGCGGTTTCCGGATTAGGAAAAATGTCAGGTGTAGCGATCATGCTCCTTGGGACAGGTACATTGGCGGGTATTATCGCCAATTCAGGGTTGAAAGACTTTTTAATTGAAGGATTAAATACACTCGGCCTTCCTGGATATGTACTTGCACCAGTTTCCGGTATTTTCATGTCAGCAGCAACCGCGTCAACAACTGCAGGAACAGCGGTAGCGAGTCAAGTATTTAGCGGGACAATTTTAGGAATGGGTGTATCGGGGTTAGCCGATGCCGCCATGATTCACGCCGGTGCAACCGTTTTAGACCATCTGCCACACGGAAGCTTTTTCCACGCAACAGGCGGAAGTGTCAATATGGAAATCAAGGAGCGCTTAAAAGTGATTCCATATGAAACCCTTGTTGGTTTAACGATGGTGATCATTTCAACATTGATTTTCGGTGTGTTTCGCTTTTTTAGATAATGGAACGGAAAAAGAAATCTATTAGTTAAGTGAGGAACATGTATGGACGGGCTTGGTTATTTAATTGAAGTATTATTTATGCTTGTATTTTTTGTCGGAATTGGATTAATATTTGGTATAATCGGGTGGAAAAAGAAACAATACGCTAAAATGTATGGTGGGTTCGGTCATTTTGCCGGAGTCATAATCAGTTGGATCGTAACTGTTCTTGTGAGTTTGGATGATCCAGGTAAGGGATTTGCCATTTTTGTTCTCTATCCGCTTTTATCTATTGGGGGCTGGTTAATAGGATTGCATTTTGGTAAAGAAAAGGATAAACGAATGGAGCAATAAACAATTTTAGGAGGGCATAAAGATTGCATAAAGAAGGATATATTGATGTAACCGGAGGCAGGGTTTGGTATCAGAAGTTCTCTGAACATGGCAGGGGTACCCCAGTCCTTATTTTACATGGAGGACCAGGGTCTTCATCCTATTCGCTGCAAGGTTTAAAGGATCTTGCAAAGGATCGACCCGTGATTTTATATGATCAATTGGGGTGCGGAAAATCTGATAGACCAACGGACACCTCACTGTGGCGCCTCGATCGTTTCGTGGAGGAATTAGCTCAAATTAGACAAGCATTAAACCTATGTGAAGTACATATTCTAGGTCATTCCTGGGGAACAACGCTAGCTGCTGCCTATTGCTTAACGAAGCCAAGTGGCGTGAAGAGTGTTATATTTTCAAGTCCATGTCTTAGCGCCCCTTTATGGGAACAAGATCAAAAGCGAAACCTAAAAAAATTACCGCAAGAGGTCCAGGAAACGATTCAACGCTGTGAAGAAGATGGTACGACCGATTCAGAGGAATTTGAGGCGGCAATTAAAATTTTTGGAAAGCACTTTGTTAACAGATTGGAAAAACAGCCGAATTGGCTCGAACAAAAACCTGCGGAGTATCGGAATTCTGAAATCTACAATATCATGTGGGGGCCATCAGAATTTACCGTGCTCGGCAATTTGAAGGATTTTGACTGCACTCCACAATTGAAAGAGATTTCTTGCCCTACGCTTTATACGTGCGGGCGTTTTGATGAAGCGACACCGGAAACAACAGAGTACTACAGTAGTTTGACACCTCATGCGAAATTCCATGTTTTTGAAAAAAGTGCGCATATGCCGTATATTGAGGAACCGGAAGAATATGTAACGATAATTGGAGATTTTCTTCAATCAATTGATTCACTAATAAAATAATAGTCTCTTTTTTTTTAATAAGAATGAGAGCGGCTTGATATCCTATCAAGCTGCTTTTTTATGTAAGTTAAATCTGGGAAAATAAAACTTTTTAATCACAGAATGTGAATATTTGGCTACTTATCTGTAACAATCACACTAGGAATAAAGAATCGTTTTTAAGAAAAGTAAAAATTTCCCTCCATAAAAAGACGCGGGGGATAGTCGAAAAGGTATATTTTTATAATGAAAAAAGCACTGTCGACCTCAAAATGGACTAATTTTCCAATTTTCCCAACCACAACCAAACTATCAAATTTCGAGTATTCCAAATCCAAAGACATCCTTCGACACAAACAAAAACGGTAAAGGGCTATTTTTAAATTAGCACCTAGTTTTTGACATATAGTGTGCAGTGGGAAGGAGGGTAGTAGTTCCAAATGAATAAGGAAAATACTTAGGGGGTATGAGGATGAAAAGAAAGAAAAGGCGATTGTTATCCACTCTATTAACCGCCGTGCTAGTGTTGCCATTGCTCCTGCAGCCGCAAATGAATGCTGAGGCTGCAACAAAGGGAGTAAGTACTTCAGCAAAAGACCAGTTGCCATCACCTAAGCAAAAAGTAACAAAATCACTTTATAGCCAATTTGATGACCAAGATAAAGTGACCTTTCTGATCAAAATGAAAGAGCAGGTGGATTCTGCAAAAGTTGCCAAGGGAGCGGAAGACAAAGCCAAACTTCAAAAGGCGACACCGGCGAAAGCAAAATCAATAAAGCGAAACACCATTGTATCTGAGTTAAAAGCAACCGCAAAGGAAACACAATCGGATCTGTTAGCTTTTTTACAGGAGCAAGAAAAGGCCGGAAAGGCGAAGGATGTTCATTCCTACTTTATCGTGAATGCGATTGCAGTAACGGCCACGCAAGAGGTAATGGAAAAAGCAGCAGCATTTCAAGAGGTAGAAAAAATCCTCCCGAACGAAACAAGGCAATTGTTCGTACCGGAAAAATCCGCTGGTACAGCAGTCCAAGAACCGGCAGCCGAAACGACAGCAATTGAATGGAATATTGATCGTGTCGGAGCACCAGCGGTTTGGGAGATGGGGATTGATGGCAGCGGAGTCGTTATCGGATCCATTGATACTGGGGTTCAATGGAATCATCCGGCATTAAAGGAAAAATATCGCGGCTATAATGCGGCGACAGGGCAGGCGGATAATACGTATAGCTGGTTTGACGCTGTACGAGGGCAAGCTGTACCATATGATGATCAAGGACATGGAACACATACTACAGGGACAATGGTTGGTTCAGAGCCGAATGGGTCTAATATAATTGGTGTCGCACCTGGTGCGAAGTGGATTGCCGTAAAGGCATTCACGGCAGCTGGCGGCACGGATGCCGATTTATTAGAAGCGGGTGACTGGATGATCGCCCCAGGTGGAAACCCTGACAAGGCACCAGATGTCATCAATAATTCATGGGGCGGAGGTCCAGGACTTGATGAATGGTACCGTCCAATGGTTCGGGCATGGAGAGCAGCAGAAATCTTCCCGGAATTCTCTGCAGGAAATACAACCTTAAGTAATCCTGGAGGTCCTGGATCTGTTGCCAATCCGGCGAACTATCCGGAATCATTTGCAACAGGAGCTACTGATATTAATAACAAACTTGGAAGCTTTTCCTTACTTGGACCATCACCATATGCGGAAATTAAACCCGAGATTGCGGCACCAGGTGTAAATATTCGTTCTTCCGTTCCTGGCGGCACGTATGAAGGCGGATGGAATGGGACATCGATGGCTGGACCGCACGTTTCAGCAGCGATTGCCTTGTTGAAGCAAGCAAATGCAAGTTTAACGGTTGATGATTTAGAAAGAATTTTACAAACATCAGCCATTCCTTTAACAGACAGCAAATATCCAGAAGCACCAAATAACGGATATGGATCGGGCTTATTGAATGTCTATGATGCTGTCTCTTCTGTTATTTCCGGTTTAGGAAAACTAAAAGGCCAAGTAACAAAAGAAGGAGAAGACAGTGAAGCACCTGTGTTAACGCATTCCCAACCTGCCAGGGTATTTGCAGGAATGCCGTTAACGTTAGAAGCTTCAGCTGCCGACAATATTAGTGTAACAGATGTATCGCTTCAATATCAAAAGCAAGATGGTTCATGGACGACTGTTGCCGCTGGGCAGATTGGCGGCGATTACAAAAATGGAACGTACCGAGTGAATATTCCTGGTGCAGAGATTGCAGGAAATACTTTCGTCTATAAGTGGAAAGCACGTGATTTCGGTGGAAACGAAACGGTGAGCGAACATTCCATAACAGTTCTTCCAGGCATAACAGTCGGATATTTTACAGATTTTGAAAGTAATCCTGATGGATGGACTTCCTATGGTGCGAATGATTCATGGCAGTGGGGTAAGCCAACGAGCGGCCCTAGCAAAGCCTTCTCCGGTGAAAAAGTTTATGCGACCAATCTTGGCGGAACTTATGCAAACAGCACAAACGCATCTTTACAAATGCCGCCGATTGATTTACCGGAAGGAAACAGCTACCTGCAATTCAAGCAATGGTACGAACTTGAAAGAAACTATGATTTCGGCCATGTGTATGTGTCAACCGATGCTGTGAACTGGGTTCAAAAGCTTCGTGTCAATGATCTCTCAAATGGTTGGATTGACGGTCAAGTAGATTTAAGTGAATATGCTGGTCAACGAATCTATATTGCCTTCAATCTAAAAACGGACGGAAGTGTAACGAAGCTTGGCTGGTATTTAGATGATGTTCGCTTAACGAATACACCACTCCCAGCACCACAAACAGCAGAGTTAGGTGCAGCGGTTGAAAATGAAGAATCTGCATCAGATTCAGTTAAAAAGGAAAAGGTCAATCCCGATAAATTCACGATGATGATGCCAGAAGTGAAAAAGGATGAAAGCACTAAAAAGGCTGCACCAATGCAATTACCTATGCAGGCTCAAGTAACGGTGATGGAATCCGGCCGTTCGGTAAACACCAATCCGGCAAATGGAAGCTTTGAGTTTACGCATGCGACTGGAACGTTTACGGTTGTAGCCGAAAGCTATGGCTATCAATCACAAACAAAAACCATTACGATTGAGCGGGACGGAGAAACAGCAGCTAACTTTACTCTTCAAGAATTAGCGAAGGGTACTGTTTCCGGAACGATTAAGAACAAAGCATCTGGTCAACCAGTTGCTGGGGCGACTGTATATGCCATTGAGGATGCAGCCGTTCAACCTGTCCAAACAGATGCAAACGGACATTTCACAATCACTGCCTATGAAGGTGACTACACGCTTAAAGTTATTGCACCACACTATTACAGCCAAGAAGCAACGATTAAACTAAAAGGGAACATGGAGCAGAATTTTGATATTAAGCCTTTCATTGGTTTCCCAAGTGAAATCGGCTATGACGATGGCACAGCTGAAAACGCACGGGCATTTTATGATGCTGGAAACGGCTGGGCTGTAAAAATGTCACTAGCAAAAGGGCATAAAAAGGCATTAGTCACAGGCGGCTTGTTCCGCTTCTGGACTTCAGAATGGCCTGTTCCAGGAGGCACTGCCTTTAAAGTAGCTGTATATGATGCTTCAGGGGTTGACGGTGCTCCTGGTAAAAAACTTGCCGGTCCTATTGATGCGACTGCACTTCGAAACGGTCAGTGGACACAGGTAGATTTGAGCAGCCATGGAATCCTTGTCGAAGGCGATTTCTATTTGGTTTACATCCAAGCTGATGTCAATACGAAATCACCGGGTCTTGCAACAGATGAGAATGGAACAAATGCGAAGCGAAGCTGGCAGCTTGTTGGCGGCGCATGGACACCATCACCGGAGGCCGAAGGTAACTATATGATTCGTGCCGTGGTTGATTATGAGGTAACGGCACCATCGATCACTTCTCCTGTCAATGGAACATTCACGAATGTTGAAACGGTAAACGTAAAAGGTGAAGCTGCACCTACAACAAAGGTTCATATTTTTAATAAAGGTCAAGAAGTTGCAACCGTTGATACAAAGAATGATGGCACATATGCTGTTGACGTGAAACTCCAAAAGGGCGAGAACCAATTAACGGCAAAAGCGTCTACATCACAAGGGATGACGGATGCATCCGCACCTGCTAATATCACTTTTGATGCACAAGCGCCGGAATTAACGATTGGGTCACCAACGGATGGAAGTAAATTAAATAAAGAAACCGTCACCGTAACAGGGACTGTAAAAGATGATTATTTAAATTTCGTCCTTGTTAACGGAACAACCGCTAAAGTTGAAAATGGCACCTATTCTGCAAGAATTATGCTCGATGAAGGCAAAAATGATATTAAAGTAGTTGCCAAAGATAAAGCAGGAAATATGACGGAAAAAACGGTGAAGGTCGACGTAAAATACACAGCTCCATTAATTAAAAATGTAAATCCTGCAGTAGATAAGGAATTGAAGAAAGGCGAAAGTGTAAAGATAGAGTTTACAAGTGAGCCGGGCTTGAAAGCAACTTTCTTCATTCATATGCCGTTGACACAAACGAAAACTGCGCAGCTATCAAATGCAACTGAGCTTCCAATGATGGAGGTTTCACCTGGTTATTATGTCGGATATTACACGGCTACGAAAGACATGGTAGCAGAGGGTGCCGTCATTGAAGTGAAAGCTGTTGATTCCTATGGAAATGAATCAAGGCAAACAGCCGACGGCAAATTGTATATTAATGTGAAGAAAAAGAAGAATTAAAAATAATGGCTGAAAAAAGGAGCTTTCCACGTGGTGTGGATGCTCCTTTTTATATCAATTATTTTCATTGAAGAATGCAAGTGAATTTTACGAGCTTTTGAAGGATAGTAAAGGGTTTTGTCGAATTCATAAACATATAACCATTAAACCTAGTAAGCGGGGAAAATTATGAACAGATCAGTTCAGATAATTTTAGTGTTCATTTCAATAGCATTTACCACCTTTCAAAAAATATGGGACCATCACGCTTTTTTTACATTGGACTTTTTTCTATTTACCCTTATTGCCTGGGTTGTCGGTTGGCAATATGACAAGGCACGATTTTTTGAAAAAAAGGCACGTGAGAGCGAAGGCAGCTATAAGACATTGATAGACTCATTGCCTGAGCCGGTTTATATCACACAGAATCATAAGATTCTTTATGCGAACCATGCTGCAGCAAGCATGATTGGAGCCTCTAATAAAGATGATGTAATCGGTCTAAGTATTTTCGATTTTATCATACCGGAGTATGAGGGTCGAATGCTGGAACGATTTAAACAAATAAAGAAAGTGAAAAAACCGGTTAGTACAATTGAATATAAAGCAAAACGTTTAGATGGATCATCGTTTTTCTATGAAGTTTCCTCCTTATTTATCGTGTTTGGCGGTTTAGAAGCGATTCTGTCGATTGGTAAGGATACCACTGAACGAAAGGAAGAAACTGCACAATTGCTGCAAAAGTCAGAAAAACTGGCGCTGTTAGGGCAAATGGCAGCGGGAATTGCCCATGAAATTCGAAATCCGCTTACTTCCATAAAAGGATTCATTCAGCTGTTCAAGGCTAATCAACAAAAAGACGAATACTTTGATATAGTATTATCGGAGCTTGAAAGGATCAATTCCATTGTTGGCGAATTCCTCGTTCTTGCCAAACCGAGCGTAGCTGTATATTCCGAACAAGATGTGAAGGATTTAATTAAGGATGTTGTAACCTTAATTGGGACACAGTCTATTATGAATAATGTTGAGATTTTCGTTGATATTGACCAAAATATACCGAAACTCAGTTGTGAAGAAAATCAGTTAAAGCAAGTTTTTCTAAATCTTCTAAAAAACGCCATTGAAGCCATGCCCCAAGGTGGAAATATTGAGGTTAAGGTAAAGGAAAAAGAAGAAGGTAAAATTACGATAAAGATTATCGATCAGGGAATCGGTATTCCGAAAGAACGACTTTCAACACTAGGAGAACCATTTTATACAACAAAAGAAAAAGGAACAGGTCTTGGTCTCATGACCTGCTATAGAATAATTGAGAGTCATAATGGCGTGTTAGACATTCAAAGTATGGTCAATGAAGGAACCTCTGTAGAAATTATTTTGCCTGCGATTACCCAGCCATTATTGAAGGTTGAATATAGTTATGTTTAAGGATATTATTTGGAAAAAATATTCCATTGTTCTGTTCCGACTATCAATATATGATATTCCTAGCAGTAGTTACTTTTAATAGTTTCGGAGGGATCATATAGTTGAAAAAAATCATGCTATTTGCCGTGGTTTTTACTTTGTTGCTATCTTTACTCCCTTATGATAATGGTTATGCTCAGCAAACAGAGCCCATTGTAAAGGTAAAGTTAATAAATTTTTTAGGAAACAAAACAGAAATCACCCTTAAACCAAACGGTGACTATGTCACAAGTGACCAGAATATTACCTTGATATCAGGAAATGCCTATCTATTAAAATTGGAAAATGAAAAACTATCATTATATAAAGATGGAATTTTGGTGAATTCATTTGATGCATTTTCAATAAAGGCTGTTCAAGCAAATGGCCAGATTTCCATCAATAATCGCCCCTATCTTGGGAATTTTGATTTTACTATAGAAAATAAGCAATATGTTCGTCCCATTAATTCCGTTAATATGGAGGATTATTTAAAAGGCGTTGTTCCGATTGAAATGTATCCTTTCTGGAATATTGAAGCATTAAAAACACAGGCTGTTGCCGCAAGAACATATGCCGTAGGTTATAATAACCGAGGCGTTATTGATGATACAATTATGTACCAGGTATACGGCGGGTATATTTGGACCGATCAAACAACCAAAGCAGTGAATGAGACAAAAGGTCAGGTTGCTCAGTATAATGGGCGATTAATTGACGCCGTTTATTCTGCAAGCAATGGCGGGATAACGGAGAATAACGCCAATGCATGGGGAAATGCAGCAGTTCCTTATTTATCCATCAAACAAGACCCTTATGATCCAAAAACGGTTTGGAGTTTTTCTTTTCATAAAACACAAGTTGATCTAACCTCTAAAGATATATCGAAGCCTGCTGATTGGTGGTCCGGAACGAAAGAAGCAGATCCAACAATCACTTCTACTATTAAAATGTGGTTAAACAACAACGGTTATGCAAATAAAGACATCAAAATTGTTTCCATTCCTGAATTTTCACTTTATGGTGTTGGTTCTGGCGGTCGTGTTAGCAAAGGGAATATAACGGTGGACTTTTTTGTTAAAGATTTAGTTGACGATGATGGTAAACTAGTTCTTCAGCGTGTTTCGCTTTCTGATGTCAGTGCTGCAAAAGTACGAAGCATTATTGGTGGCCGTGTAATGTTGAGCAGTTTAGTGAATGAAGTGAATACTGAAAATAACATGATAAGTGTGAAAGGTTTTGGCGATGGGCATGGGGTCGGCATGAGTCAATGGGGTGCCCAAAACATGGCCAATGCAGGTAAAAATTACGAAGAAATTCTGAAGTTCTATTATCCGGGGATCTCAATTGTTAAGATGTATGAACCATCAAATTCATTAACAATTTCACCCATTCAACCAACGGGTTGGGTAAAAGCAAATGGAGTATGGTATTTTTACAACAATGGTTTAAAAGCAACTGGTTGGTTGAAGGATGCTAATCAATGGTATTACTTAGACCAAAATGGTGTGATGCTTACTGGCTGGCAAAAGGTAGGTGGTAAGTGGTACTTCCTAAAATCAAGTGGTGCGATGTCAACTGGTTGGTTGAAGGATCAAACTAAATGGTACTTTTTAACTCCTTCCGGGGCAATGGCGACCGGTTGGATTTTGGATCAAGGCAAGTGGTACTATTTATCTGCTAGTGGTGCGATGGTTACGAATTGGCAATATATCAGTGGAAAATGGTATCAATTCCATTCAAGCGGGTATTGGATTCGATAATTTTTGCATAAGTTGCTAGATGACAAGCTCCAGTTCTCTTCCTCGCAATACTTAAAAAGGCTGAAAATAATCAGCCTTTTTTGATGTTTTTGGGCCATTTTCCAAAAAAAATTAAATAAGTAAAAACATATTTTGCTATAATGGTAGAAGTGTGAAAATATAGTTGTAAAAAAAAGGAATTATTCATCAAGGTAATAACTTAGGAGGTAAATATGGGGAAAAATAAATATGTATTTTGGGGGCTTGTGATTACGACCCTCATTTCGGCACTCGATGCCAATATCATGCAAACGGCAAGTCCAACCATTGTGAAACAATTGGGCGGAATGGAATTGTTTGCTTGGATCTTTGTTGTCTACATGTTAGCGAGTACTGTTACAGTCCCACTTTATGGGAAATTATCGGATATGTATGGCCGGAAAAGGCTGTTAATGATTGCGGTTGGCCTATTTACAATCGGTTCGATTCTTTGCGGCATAGCGAATTCCATGGTGATGCTGATTGTGTTCAGAGGAATTCAAGGCCTTGGAGCTGGTGGTATGATTCCTCTCTCGATGATTATCGTTGGTGATTTGTTTACGATTGAAAAACGCGGGAAAATCCAAGCGGTTTTTAGTACAATTTGGGCCATATCTTCTATCGTGGGTCCCGTATTAGGTTCCTTTTTTGTTGAAGCCTTGACATGGAGATGGATTTTCTTCATCAATATCCCCATCGGTATTGCTACAGTGCTTTGTTTGATTCCCTATCAGGAAAAAACGGTATTTAAAAAGACGCATATTGATTATAAAGGATTCTTCCTTTTCGGAATTTCGATTACACTTTTGTTGTTAGCTACCAATGTGAGTCATGGAATCTGGTACATCATTCTTGGGATAGCCGGGTTGATTGTTTTTTTACTGGTAGAAAAGAAAGTAAAGGAGCCGTTTCTTCCAGTTTCCCTTTTTAAAAATAAAGGCATTCTCATGACCAATCTTTTCATGCTATTTTACTGTTTATCCTTCTTCGGTACATCAAATTTCATTCCGTTGTTTTTACAAGAAGGCAGCCATATGAGTATTTATAAAAGCGGGCTAATTCTATTAAGTATTGCGATGGGCTGGATGTTTGGCAGTACACCTGCAGGAAAGTGGATTATTCGTTTCGGCTACAAAATCTTGTTTATTATCGGTAGCTTTATTACCACTATTTCAGGCTTAGCACTCTATTTATTCATTCAAGATATTTCCTATGTCGGATTGTTTCTGATTTTAACTGTTCAGGGTGTGTCCTTTGGTTTATTGTTTGCGGTGGGAACGATTGCTTCACAGGAATTTGCCGAGCCCCATATAAAAGGGATGTCAACATCCCTGCAAATCTTTTTAAGAAACATTGGGACATCGATTGGTGTAACCATCATGGGTTTGCTCATTAATCATGCGACAAGCATTGTCATCGGGATGAAGAACGTGTTTCTTTATGCCCTTTGTTTAAGCTTTATTACGGTCGCATTGAGTTTCCTCATTCCAGCAAAAACAGGGGCATTGAGTGAAGGAAAATCATAGCCAAATTAATAGGTAACAACGAAAAGACTGGACGATTGTTCAGTCTTTTTGCTTTGATATAGTTTCCACATGCAATATGTGGAGGCACTTTGAGAATACTATTGTAAAAACTAATATTCTCAAAGAAAGAGGTTTGAGATTTGGGTAAAATGGATCATACAGCACCAATATTCAAGATTGTAAAGCAGGCATTAATAATTAAAAAGAATCCTTTTCCATGGACAAAAGCGATTTGCGCTGGTTTTTGTGCTGCGATCCCGGCCTTCATTGGGTTGCTTACAGGAAATTTAGCGTATGGAATGCAGGCTGGGATTGGGGGCTTTACTTTTCTCTATGTATTTAATGAGCCCTATGCCGAGAGGGCGAAAAAGCTGTTTTGGGTAATGATTGGCTTAAGCCTCTCAGTAGGGATAGGGACCATTCTGGCCCCGTACACACTTTTATCAGCTTTGATGGTCGGAGTGATTGGCGCACTCGGAACATTTATTTTTGGAGCACTCCAAATTCCAGGTCCAGCAGCGGTATTTTTTGTATTATGTTTTTCGATGACCGCAGGAATGCCGATTGATCCAACCCTAGCTCCTTTACGAGTAGGCCTTGTATTAATGGGCGGACTGCTTTCATGGGTAATTGGAATGGTTGGTTGGCTATTTAATCCTCATGCACCAGAAACGAGGGCTGTAAAAAAAGTATATTTAGAACTTGCCTGCTTTTTGGATTCAATTGGTACGAAAAACTATAATCAAGCTAGGCACCGGTCTGTAATGCAGATGAAGAATACAGATGATATTCTGTTGGCTGGTTACATTTCTTGGCGAAGTACGGATTTATACAACCGGTTAATTTTGTTAAATCATCACGCTAATGATATATTTTTGTACGTCATTGAACGCTTTACCGAACAAAGTCGAAAGCTGCCGCCTGAATTAGTAGCAGCTGTCAGGGGCATTGTCAATTCTATTGATGATAAAAAGGACATGCAAATACATATTCGCCAGCCAGTGGAAATGGATGAAGACATCGACCAATTGTTTCGCAAAATCTTTGATGCCGATGCCATTTTGAATGAGCCCGTTTCGAAAATCAATCAAGAAATAAAAATTTTTAAGCGTCCATTACGCACTGTATTTGGCGGGGCTTTTGATAAAAATTCGGTTGTGTTTCTTTCTGCCGTTCGGTATGGAGCAATCCTTGCGATTGCGGCGATTGTTGCCTATTCATTTGATTTTTACCGATCCTACTGGATTCCGTTATCCTGTGCGGCAGTGATGCTTGGTTCCACCATTGTGTCTACCTTTTATCGCGCTATACAGAGAACTTTAGGGACAATTATTGGAATTCTGGCTGCGAGTATTATTCTTTCAGCAAAGCCTCAAGGAATTTTTATTGTGTTAATCATCTTCTCATTAACAACCTTGACAGAGCTTTATATTGTAAGGAATTACGCACTTGCTGCGATGTTCATCACTCCCAATGCCTTGTTAATAGCAGAAAGCTCGACACACGTACATAAGTTGTCCATTTTTGCTGCGGCAAGAATGACAGATGTGTTAATTGGGTGCTTTATTGGGTTGATTGGTACCTATTTAACAGGAAGAAGATCAGCTTCAAGCAGGCTTCCGCATGCAATGGCTAAAACAATCCGGAGCCAGATGCAATATGTACAGGCGTTATTTTCAGAGCAAAGCAAAGGCTTTTCTTTCGAAAAAATCCCGGCACAAAGCAAAATGCACACAAATTTAGATAATTTGAAAATTATCTATACAACAGCATTAGGGGAAATCTCAAACAATAAAAATGCTTTAGGGGAGCTTTGGCCAGCAATCTTTTCAATGGAACAGTTACGATTTTATCTTGATGCTTGTTTAAAAATGAAGGATCGGCCAATCCTTCCAGATGAAAGCCTCGCCCAAGTATTATTCGTCTTTGAATCAATGGCCAGTGCTGTAGAGAATAAACGATCCGTAGTGAAAAAGAAGATACCTGAAATAACGGGATTCTCAAAAATCCAAAAAGAAATAGCAGACCTGCAAAATGCTTTAGGGGAAAAACATTTCAACAAATAGTAAAATAAGAACAGTTTCCATGACCTTTAAGGGAGTTGGAGTGAGGACAGAGGTGAATGGTTTGGAGGACCATGGATTAGATTTTTTTCTAGAGCTTAAGAGGATTGAATATTTAGCGCCAAAGGTAAATAGAGGCATTCAAATTGTATTTGTTATTAATGGCGAATTAACAGTAGAAACGAATAGTCGCTTTTATTCCTTAGATGAAAATGAATTACTTCTTCTTAATCGAAATCAGCTTTATCAATCGCATGGCTCGAAAGATAATTGTGTGTTGCTGTTAACGATTACCGATGCCTTTATCGACCGCTATTATCCAGAATACCACACGCGTCGGTTTCAATGCTTTTCACGAGAAGTCGAAATGGGCCGGGAGTTAAAGATTGATAAAATCAGGCAATTGCTTGCAGAAATGATGATTACCTATTTAAGAAGGGATGAAAGCTACAAGCTTGAAATTCAAGGAACCATCTGTCAAATACTGTTGATCCTTATTCGCAATTTTAGTGGGGTAGGTACCGCTTTCGAAAAAATCGATACGGATGATCAGCGGTTAACGCAAATCATTGACTATATGGAAAGAAACTATGAACAACAGATTACCTTGGAAGAAATGGCACAAAAGAGCTTTCTTTCGACAGGCTATTTATCGCGCTATTTTAAACAAAAGATGGGAATGGGTTTCAGCCGATTTTTGATGAATATTAGGCTGAAACACGGTGTAAAGGATTTGCTTTATACAACGGATTCGATTTCGCAAATTGCGATGAAAAACGGCTTTCCTAACACAAAATCGTTTACAAACCTGTTTAAAGAAATTTATAATGTAACGCCGCATGAATATCGAGAAACTCATACCCCTAAACAACAAGTGGATTCCATCCACAACTACCATTTGCACGATTCAGAAACACTGATGAAGTCCCCGGAAGTGTTGACTAAATTAGGGATGATCTTAACTGCTAGTGACAAAATGTATGTCAATACAGAAACACGCTATGAAGAATTAGCGATTGAACTTATTCAAGATAAAAGGAGGGCGGTCAACCTTCCTGATAACATTCTGATCATCGGTGAATTAAAGGAATTATTAAAAGAGGATGTACGGTCGCAAGTGTTGATGGTGAAAGAAGAATTGGGATTAAGTTTAATTGGTATTCGCCATTTGCTTAGCGGGGCAACCATCCTACCTGCTGTGGAAACAGATGAACGGTTTGCCACCACCTCACCATACTTTAACACGGACGGTGCGTTAAATTTTATGATAAAAAATAATCTCTCCTTGTTTGTCCGGATCGATTATAAAGAAATCTCCATTGACGAAGAACAGTACTTCAGTAAACTAACGAAGTTTTTAAAACATTGTTTGCAGGTTTATGGAGAAATTTATCTGAATACATGGCATTTCATGTTTAATGAACCATATTTTACTGCTGTGAAGGCTACGGACTTACACCGGGTCTATCTAAAACTATATCGTCTCCTTAAAGAGCTTGTACCGGGGATTCAGGTCGGTGTATATCTGCCATTTTCTTTTCATGACGAAAAAATTCCAAAAGAGCATGAATGGCAATTAGAAGAAAGGGACCGGATCGATTTTATTGGCTACCATGCGAACCAAAATGAAGTGATTGATTTTAACGAAATGGGCGATGATCGGTTTTCACTAGCAAAGGATTACATAATGGAAAAAACAAACAAGATAAAAGGATTTTTAAAGCAGCAACAGATTAATAAACCGTTTTTTCTCGTAATGTGGAATACACTATCCGGAAATACCCGATACACAAATGGCACGTTTTTCCGCGGAGCCTTAGTATTAAAAAATGCTTTAGATTTAGCAAATGAGATAAGTGCTCTAGCGTTTTGGATCAATACAGAATTA
This sequence comes from Neobacillus sp. NPDC097160, assembly GCF_044762155.1. Lineage (NCBI taxonomy): Bacteria > Bacillati > Bacillota > Bacilli > Caryophanales > Bacillaceae > Neobacillus > Neobacillus sp. NPDC097160. The sequence goes on from NZ_JBIWDU010000005.1 coordinate 72,453, forward strand.
CATGAAGAGGATAAAATGAACCTAAGGATTCGTCTTGAAGGGTTAGAATTATTTCATTATTTCAATGGAAAGCGGCCTGCCTATTATTCAATGTTAATTGCAAACAAGCTTCAAGGAGAAGTCATTGCAAAGGGTCAGGAATATCTCATGACACAAACGGATAGAGGTTACCAGTTGGTTCTCATGAATTGCAATTATGTAAATCCGTATTATTCGATTGAGGAAGTTTTCCTTCAAAAATTAAATAAAGATATTCGCGTGAAAATTTCCGGTATACAGCAAGGGGAGTATCAGGTTCGTAAGTACATTTTTGACAAGGACAATGGGGCATTGTATACGAATTGGTGGAAATTGGGTAGTAAACATGGAATGGATGCTGAAATTATTGATTATATTACCCGTTCCAGTCAGCCATCACTAGAAATATTTGATGAGTCAATTGAAGATGAATGGGTGTTTTATTCCTATATGACCACAAACGCCATCCATTTTTTCGATATTCGTAAAGCATTTGAGTAATCAAGATAGCCATTGATGTGAATCAATGGTTTTTTTTTGAATATAACATTGCGAATGTCAAAAATCGACGGCTTTTTTTCGCTGTAAAAGAAGGTCATTTAAAAAATTGACCAAGAATACAACAAAACAAAACAATAAAAGACTCAGTTTCATTAGCTGTTTTTTCTATAATAGGGACATAAACAAGATATGAGTTAACCGTTATGAACTACAAGAAGATATTCATTCCTCTCGAATCAAGGCAATTTTTTTATCAAATACTATGCTGTAGTAATGATAACTTTACAAAACAGATAACGGTTAGCAAAAAAATAAATTGGGGGTTCAACCATGGAAACAAGTTATAAAGGTACAAATAAGATGATCACAGGAATTGTGTTTGGTGTTCTTACATTCTGGCTTTTTGCACAAGCATTGCTAAATGTGGTTCCTTCTGTTCAAAAAGATTTGGGCGTTTCAAGTGGAACAGTGAACATTGCCATTAGTTTAACGTCCTTGTTCTCAGGAATGTTTATTGTTGCTGCAGGTGGAATTGCCGATAAAGTTGGGCGTAAAAAGATTGCTAATATTGGTTTTGTTTTAAGTATTATTGGTTCACTTTGTCTAGTTTTAGCTAACGGATCCGTATTGCTCATTATTGGACGTATCATTACAGGACTTTCGGGTGCATGTATTATGCCATCAACCATTGCATTAATGAAAGCTTATTTCGAAGGGAAAGATCGCCAGCGTGCTCTAAGTTTCTGGTCCATCGGTTCTTGGGGAGGAACAGGGATTGCATCATTTTTAGGTGGCGCCATTGCCTCATCTTTGGGATGGAGATGGATTTTCATCATTTCTATCATCGTTGCCATTCTTGGTATGCTGCTATTGAAAGCTACACCAGAAAGTAAACAAAAATCTGAAGGTGCTTTTAAATTCGATTACACTGGCTTAGTCATTTTTATCATCACCATGCTTGCTTTGAATGTATATATTAATTTCGGAGCAACTCTTGGATGGACAAGCATGATTTCCATTGTTCTTATCGTTGTCACAATCATAGGTTTAATTGTTTTCATAAAAGTTGAAAGTAATAAAAAGATCGTACTGATTGACTTTGCTGTATTTAAAAATAAGGCATATACTGGTGCGACTATTTCCAATTTCTTGTTAAATGCAACTGCTGGTACTATAGTTGTAGCCAATACGTATGTACAAGTAGGTCGTGGATTTAATGCATTTCAAGCAGGTATGTTATCACTAGGTTATCTAGTAGCTGTGCTTGCGATGATTCGTGTCGGAGAGAAAATATTACAAAAAGTAGGCGCGAAATTACCAATGATCTGGGGTTCCGTCATTACGACAATTGGTGTGGCATTGATGGGTTTAACCTTCTTACCAGGCGTTCCTTATTCAATTGCTGTATTCATTGGATTTGCCCTATTTGGTCTCGGACTTGGATTTTATGCGACTCCATCAACAGATACATCTGTATCGAGTGCTCCCGCTGACAAAGTCGGTGAAGCAGCTGGAGTTTATAAAATGGCAAGCTCACTTGGTGGTGCATTCGGCGTTGCCATTTCTGCAGCTGCTTATGGTGCAGTTGCAGCAAGTGGAAATCTTGAATCAGCCGCTTCAATAGGTATTATCGTAAATGTTATATTTGGAATAATTTCAATACTATCTATTATCTTTTTGGTGCCAGGAGATGCTGGTAAAACATCTACTGCTCCTAAAAAATCAAAGGCTAACAGCCAACGTCCTATTACAGAATAATTAGCAATTGGAAATGTAAAAAGCGCCACATTTAGTGGCGCTTTCGAAAAATAATAAAAAGGTGGTTAGATCATGAAACGTAAATTAATGGAAATGTTAGAATCGCGAAAGGATGAAATGATTAAAATTCGCAGACATCTACACGAAAATCCTGAGCTTTCTTTTAAAGAAGAAAAAACAGCTCAATATATTATTGATTTTTATAAAGGTAAGGACGTAGAAGTTCAAACGAATGTAGGTAATGGACACGGAGTTATCGTAACCATTAAAGGCGGCAAACCTGGGAAAAATATTGGTTTGCGCGCTGATTTTGATGCGCTCCCAATTGTCGAAGAAACAGATTTACCATTTAAATCAAAAAATGAAGGCGTTTTTCATGGGTGTGGGCATGATGGACATACAGCCTATTTGTTAATCTTAGCGGATTGCCTCATTCAATTAAAGGATGAAATTCCTGGTACCATCAAAATTATTCACCAACATGCAGAAGAAGTTCCGCCAGGCGGGGCAAAAAGTATTGTCGAATCTGGCATTCTTGACGACTTAGACAATATATTTGGCATCCATCTGCTGCCAATGGACAAAACTGGAGTGGTTGGTTATCATGCTGGATTTTCCTTTAACGGCAGGGCTTATATGAAATTAAAAATTCAAGGGAGAGGCGGCCATGGTTCTTCACCACATTTAGCGAATGATGCCATTGTGGCTGGTGCTCATTTTGTTACAGCCGTTCAAACAATTATCAGCCGTCGCTTAAGTCCTTTTGATATTGGCGTAATTACGATTGGTTCTTTTGATGGGAAAGGAACATTTAATGTCATTAAAGACAGCGTAGAGCTTGAAGGCGATATTCGTTATATGACGGTTGAAACAAAAGCAACCATTGAAAAAGAAATGAAACGTATAGTAAAAGGACTGGAAGAAGAATTTGGTGTAACATGTGATCTAACTTACGAAAATGATTATCCACCACTTTATAACAACCCAGAATTAACAGAGAAAGTTTCTCAATTCTTAAAGACTGCAAATGATCAAGATATTACAAAAGTAGAAGAGTGGCCAGCTATGCCGCCATCCGAAGACTTTGCTTATTATGCTGAAAAATTCCCTTCATGCTTCTTCTATATCGGTTGTACACCTAAGGGCGTGGAAAAACCATATTTTAATCATAATCCTAAATTTGATATCGATGAAGATTCACTTCTCGTAGCAGCAAAAGCAGTAGGATATGTGGTTTGTGGTTATTATGAGTTAGATTAGGATATAGAATAGGAAATTTAGGTGTCAGGCACCATGTTTAACATGGTGCCTGACACTTTTTTCCTTAATTTGGTGATTTTTTGTTTGTTTCATTTCCGCTGTCGATTCATATAATGATTGAAATGTATTTTCGAGGTGAGATGATGGATTTAAAAATTGCTAGGACAAAAATATCCGAAGCTGAGACACTGTTAAATATCCAAAAAGAGGCATTTCAATCCGATTTGAAAAAGTATAAGGATTATGATACTAGTCCAGCAGCCGAACCATTAGATTTTTTTAAGTATAAACTCAATCATTCCCTTCATTACACTATTTTCCTAAATGGAAACATTGCCGGCGGTATCTGTATCATGAAAATAACGGATACCCATTATCGGTTGTTTCGCATTTTTCTTAGCCCGGATATTCAAAATAGAGGATTAGGCAGCAAAATCCTGACACAAATGGAAAAGAAATTCCCACAGGTGAAGGAATGGAGTTTAGACACCCCTAAGGATAATAAACGGACCCGCCATTTTTACGAAAAATTTGGATATAAAAAAACGAAGGAAAATAAAATTAATGATCGATTAACCCTTGTAGAATACGAAAAAAAGAAAATTTAGATGAGAAATCCACCCTTTTTTGGGTGGATTTCTCATCATGTTTGTAATATTAATAAGTGATCTATTTAAGTATATCTCTAAATGCCTTCCCTTTTTGTACGTAGTGCTCGCTTGACATTTGCAGCATTTGTAAATCTTTTTCAGATAGCTCCCTGACCACTTTCCCTGGAGAACCTACTACAAGAGAGCGGGGCGGTATCTTAATTCCTCCTGCCAGCAGCGTATTCGCTCCAATTATACATTCCTCGCCAACTTCAACGTTATCTAGAAGCGTGGATCCCATTCCGATGATGGAGCGCTTTCCCACTTTACAGCCGTGTAAAATGACATTGTGACCGATGGTTACATCATCTTCAATCACAACGGGGAATTCTTCATATAAATGAATGGTAGAGTTATCTTGAATGCTGGATCTTTCTCCGATAATAATCGGGCCATCATCGGCACGAAGGACCGCATTAAACCAAACAGTCGAATCCTTTCCAATCTGGACATCACCAATTAAATACGCACCCGGCGCGACAAAGGCAGATTCATGAATCGAAGGGGACTTACCGTTATAGGGAATTTTCATTACAAAACAGCTCCTTTAATTATCGGAATATTAATATAATTATAACATCATCACCATTGCTGTTTGTATATGAAATCGGAAAGAAGAAATTAATAATAAGGAATTAACAATGTCAATAGGAGCAATAGTGGCAATGGTGTCAGGCACTATCAAAATGAAAGCGCTTAATAATTAACAAAATAGTTAAAATAGTCAAAAAACATTGACAGACTATTTTTTCGGTGGTACCCTTATCTAAAATTAGATATGAATTGATGACGAGAAGAGTAGGGTATGATCCTTGATCCATAGAGAGTCGACGGTTGGTGGGAGTCGATGACAGGACTATTTGAAAATCATCTCTGAGATGTATAGCTGAACAGTGTAAGTAAGCTGTACCGGAATGTCCGCCGTTACAATGGAACACGTACGTAAAAATGGTACGTTGATCGAGAGCCGCAGTTGTTTTTTTGAAATTGCGGAAGTAGGGTGGTATCGCGAGCTAACTCGTCCCTATTCCTTTAGGGGCGGGTTTTTTGTTGTTTCTATAGCTTACAATTTACTAAACTGAAAACATTTTGAATGTATCGTAGGAATACAGAGGAGGAACTAGAAATGAGTCAACAGGTCGACAAAAAAACGTTTAATGTAGAGGATATCATTCTTGCCAGCCATAACATAAAGGATGAAATTTCACCTACTCCGCTCCAGTACAATCACTTATTATCGGAACGTTATGGCTGTCATATTTACTTAAAACGGGAGGATTTACAAAGCGTCCGTTCATTTAAGATCCGCGGTGCATATAATCGAATCAAAAAGCTAAATGAGGATGAGCTCCAGAATGGCATTATCTGCGCGAGCGCTGGCAATCATGCGCAAGGGGTAGCCTATTCGTGTCACCTTTTAAACATTCATGGCAAGATTTTTATGCCGAGCACGACACCGAAACAAAAAGTGAACCAAGTTAAATTTTGGGGCAAGGACAGCGTAGAAATTGTGTTAACTGGCGATACCTTTGATGATGCCTTTGAAAAGGCAATGGAATGCAGCCAGGCTGAAAAACGAACGTTTATCCACCCTTTTGATGATTACGACGTAATTGCCGGTCAAGGAACAGTCGCCGTTGAGCTACTCAATGATTGTCCTGAAAAAATTGATTACCTATTTGCAGCGATTGGCGGAGGCGGCCTACTTGCGGGTGTTGGCACCTACCTAAGACACTATTCACCAAATACACAATTAATCGGTGTTGAGCCTCAAGGGGCAGCAGGGATGAAGGAATCGATTTTAAATGGGGAAGTAACATCACTTAAAGAAATTGATCCGTTCGTGGATGGTGCAGCAGTAAAAACAGTTGGCTCAAAGACCTTTACGATCTGCAAAGAAATGGTTGATGATATTATTGTTGTACCTGAAGGTAAAGTTTGTACCACGCTTCTATCCTTGTATAATGAAAATGCCATTGTGGTTGAGCCGACAGGAGCCCTTTCCATCGCTGCTTTAGATACATATGCAGAAGAAATTAAGGGCAAAACGGTAGTTTGTATCGTCAGCGGCGGCAACAATGATATCGGACGGATGCAGGAAATAAAAGAGCGATCAAAGCTTTATGAAGGTTTGCAACATTATTTTATTGTTCAGTTCCCGCAGCGTCCAGGTGCATTACGTGAATTTTTGTTTGATGTGCTTGGTCCAAATGACGATATCAGTCATTTTGAATACACGAAAAAGAATAATCGGGAAACAGGACCGGCCGTGGTCGGTATCGAATTGAAGGATAAAGAAGATTACCTTCCATTAATTGAACGGATTAAGGCGAAGGGGTTTATCTATCGGGAATTGAATAACGATAGTACCTTGTATCAGATGCTTGTGTAGCAGTGAATCAAGTTTTAAGCAGAGAATTCTATCTCTGCTTTTTTCTTGGCGGCTCAATTACATTTTTTATTTATTTTACTCAATTCTTGCACGTTTTTGACTATATGGTACTTAACAAATCAAAAACAATTAATGTATAATATTATCTGTGTATGAAAGCAGCCATTTTTAAATGTGCTGTTTGTCAGTTAATATAATCTCCATGAACTCCAAATTGTTATGTTGAAAAAGTATTGAAGAATCACCTTTTCTATTATAATAATTTTGTGCAGATTCAAACCGGAAAGAGAGTGTTCATAATGGGACGTAAGTGGAACAATATTAAGGAAAAGAAAGCCTCAAAGGATGCAAATACGAGTCGTATTTATGCGAAATTTGGCGTTGAAATTTATGTTGCTGCAAGGCAGGGTGAACCAAATCCAGAATCAAATCAGGCGTTAAAATTTGTCCTTGAGCGGGCAAAGACATACAATGTACCAAGACATATCATTGACCGTGCGATTGAAAAAGCAAAAGGCGGTTCAGAGGAAAGCTATACCGAGCTTCGTTATGAAGGCTTTGGACCAAACGGGTCCATGGTCATCGTTGATGCATTAACCAATAACGTGAACCGCACGGCATCCGATGTTCGTGCTGCTTTCGGTAAAAATGGCGGGAATATGGGAGTTAGTGGATCTGTTGCTTATATGTTTGATGCTACCGCTGTTATCGGTATCGAAGGAAAATCAGCAGATGAAGTGCTTGAATTATTAATGGAAGCCGATGTGGATGTGCGAGACATTATTGAAGAAGAAGATTCAGTAATTGTTTATGCAGAGCCTGACCAATTCCATGCCGTGCAGGAAGCATTCAAGCAAGCGGGCATCACTGACTTTACCGTTGCCGAATTAACGATGCTTGCACAAAACGAAATCACGCTTCCAGAAGATGGACTTGCAAAATTCGAAAAAATGATTGATGTATTAGAAGAATTAGAAGATGTGCAGCAAGTGTACCACAACGTGGATTTAGGAGAATAAGAAACGAAGAGGATGTCTGAAAGGGTCTGAACCTTATAAAGACATCCTCTTTTTTATGATTTTCGTTTCACAGCCGATAAGATAAAAATGGTAGCGATAATCGAAAAAGTACCAATCCACTCCGCTGCACCAAAGGAAACATGAAGCCAGGCAATAGCCAAAAAGGCAGCTGATAATGGTTCCACGCAAGCGAGCAGACTTGCTTCGGATGCTCGGATGTATTTTAAGCTTTCCATATAGCAAAAGAAGGCAATTAACGTTCCAAAAATGACGACAAAGACAACGGCCAAAAAAGATGTCAGGTTCCATTGTCCTTGAAACTTCCATGGAGGATGGATCAAACTAAAACCAATCCCGCCAATTGTCATTCCCCAGCCAACTGTTAATAGTGAGCCCCATTTAGACAATAAACCTCCAGGATAGAGTGTGTAAAAAGCGAGGGCAAAAGCCGACAGAATGCCCCAGAAAAAAGCCGGACCCGAAATGGAAAGTGAATGGATACTTCCTTTCGTCACAAGAAGAAACGTCCCAAAAAGGGCAAAGACTATGACCATTACTTCTTGTTTTGCTGGCAGAGACTTGGCCCGAAAACATAAATAACATGCAATGATTACTGGTGCAAGGTACTGTAAGACTGTTGCCGTTGCGGCATTCCCATGCTCAATCGCGGCAAAATACGTATATTGAACACAAAACATGCCAATGATTCCAAAGATAATGAGTTTGACGACATCCTGTTTATTTTTCCATACGCTCCAGATATTTTGTTTTCCACCAATTTGAGAAAATAGTAATAAACCAATTCCCGAAAAAATCAACCGGGTCACCACAAGCCAGTTCGTGCTAAAGCCTTGTTGATGAAACAAGTATTGGGCAACTGTTCCGGATACTCCCCAAATGGTTGCAGCTATTATAACTAAAATAATTCCTTTTGCCCTTGGGTAGGGCATTACGGCACCTTGCATATTCATGTATTCCCCTCCAATCGATGCATTCCAAAATCTAATTCTATGAATATAACAAATATTATAACATTTTTAGATTGTTGATTTTATAATAATAAAAAAATACAAGCCACTTGATTTGGAGGAATATGAACTGGAAATAGAGAATTATGAAAATAAAAGTACGTTCTAAAGGGAGTGTAAAAAATATGTCATTTAAAAAAGAGGGACATGATCAATCAATAAATCAAAAGTCGGGGGATTACAATTTAGATGAGGAAATGAAAAATCATCCTGGTTTCGGAAAACCATTGCCTTCACATCTATTCTCCGGTGATATTTACGCCAATTTTACCAAGACGGCTAAAGAGGCGGGGTATCTGCCGCCATTTGTTGCATTGCAAAAGGAAATAAGGGAAGCGATAGCAAAAGTGATGAAAATAAAGGCAGCCGATCGACAGGAATCTGAGGTAAAAGGGATGATTGACGAAATTAACAAGAAAATTCAAAAGTATAATACAACTTGCCCGCCAATGATGCAAAAAGGCAGGGTTGGTTTCACCAATATTGAAAACCAAATTAAAAATTGGGAATAAGAAGTTGATTTCACCTTGGAATTTTGTTTTTTCAAAAGCTAGAGGTTAGTAGTTTGTTGCTAGCAATCATATAACTTATTGATAGCAACATGATTTGTCTTTGTTAGAGATGGATAACACATTTATTCTGGATAAAATGTGTAATTAAGGAACAATTCAAGTCTTCTTTTCGGTTTATCCCTTTAACGTATGTTATTATACAATGTAATACATATGGAAAGGATGGTTATGGTGTCAATAGAAAGTGTAAAAGCCCATTTCAAACAATGGAATCGTGAAGTTGATGTCATGGAATTTGAAACATCAAGTGCTACTGTTGACCAAGCTGCAGAAACAATTGGAGTTCTACCTGCGCGAATAGCAAAAACATTATCCTTCAGGGGTTCAGAGGAAATCGCCATACTGATTGTTGCTGCTGGTGATGCCAAGGTTGATAACAAGAAGTTTCGGCAGAGATTTGGTTTTAAACCTCGGATGCTTTCATCTGATGAAGTGCTAGAGCAAACGGGTCATGCCATCGGCGGGGTTTGCCCATTTGGTTTGAAAAATGATCTTGAGGTTTACCTTGATGTTTCCATGCAACGTTTTGAGACGCTTTTTCCTGCTTGCGGCAGCACGAACTCTGCAATCCAGTTAACGAAGGATGAATTATTTCAATATTCTTCAGCCATTGAGTGGGTGAATGTGTGCAAGGGATGGGAAGAGGACCAGGGTCTGTCAATAGTTAGTCAGCAACTCGAAGTTTAAATAAAAAAGGATGAAGAACCTTTTCTTAAATGAAAGATTCTACATCCTTTTTTATTACATCGCCATTTCTCCGTTGTCATAATTTAATTGCCATAGTATCCCAAATTTATCTTTCACCTGACCATAGCATTTGCTCCAGAAGGTTTCTTGCAGTTCCATCACAACAGTACCGCCTTCTTTTAATTTATCATAATAAGAGATAATTTGATCCTTGTTTTCATTGACGATTGAAAGTGTAATATTGTTTCCTTCAATAAAAGGCATGCCTGGAAATACATCAGAAAACATAACATTGCTTCCATCAATGTCAAGACGTGCATGCATAACCATATTTTTTGCTTCCTCAGGAAGTGGGTAATCTGGATTTTGTGGGGAATCACCAAAAGACATAATTTTTGGTTTTTCTGTTCCAAAAACTTGTGCATAGAACTCGACTGCTTCGCGGCAGTTTCCATTAAAATTCATATAAACATCAACAGACATGTACATTGCTCCTTTGTTTTAATATGTAATCGTTGGTAATTGTACCATTTTATTCTTTAAAAGAAAATACAACAAGAAAAAATCCACCGTATGGTGGAAATATAAAAGCCCTTAAAAAAGGGCTTTTTCCATTATTTAAAACCATGAAGGCCTTTTATTTAATAAAAGCAAGTTGCTCCAATGATGATTAACAGGATAAACAATACAACGATTAAAGCAAAACCTCCGCCAAATCCGCAGCCTCCACCGTAACCATAGCCGCCGCCGCCGCAGCCGCAGCCTCCGCCAAATCCGCCACCAAATCCACCGTATCCATACATAGGTAATACCCCTTTCAAAATTTTTTATTTAATAACAAGCTCCGCCTATAAAAGACGCTCCTATAATAATTAGAAGGATAAACAATACAACAATTAAAGCAAATCCTCCACCGGCTCCAACACCATCCATTAAGGTAACCCTCCCTTACATCTATTCCATTTATCATATGAATAAATCCCAAATGCGGAAGGGCTTTTTAAAACTGTATTATTTAATACACGATAAAGGGGCTTGGTTTTTCTTATCTCGGTGTTATGGGCTTCACTAAAATGGCAGGGGAGTAGTTTGTGACAATGCAGCCCTCTAAGTTGTTGGCAGTTAACAAGCCTAGATTAAGAGCTGCTTTTATTTTCCCATCATCTGGCTTTTTAATGACCTGAATGAGATCATTCATTTGTAATTCTTCTAATCTTCTAATGGTTTCTTCCTCATTATATTTTTCCGTTTTTCGAATTTGCCTTTGCAGCTTATAGCCGCTAATTGTAATTTCCCCTTTATGATGGGAACCAATTAAATTATTAAAATAGGTTTGAAAAACATCCTTTAATTGATTCATTTCCAATTCAACTTCTTTTTTCTGTTTATTTAGCTCGTAATACCTGACCAACATTTCACCTGTTATCAAGGAATCATTGTTTTTTAACAAAATCCTCGCCTCCTTACGAACGTATATTCCATTTTATGATGTGTAACAGAAAATATAACCAATTGATCTGTAATAAAAAACATTTGCTTTCTTTCTAATATAATGGCAAGCTTAAGTATGATTAAAAACTTCATTGGAAAGAACTTTATAGGTGATTAATATGATTGAGGTAAAAACTTCGAAGCTTAGTGATGGGGATTTAAATAGAGGAGTATTTGCAACTCGTGATATTGCTAAAGGGGAGCTGATTCATGAGGCACCCGTTATTCCATATCCAAATGAGGAGCATGTTCACATTGAAAAAACATTACTTGCTGATTATGCGTTTGAATATGGGATCAACCACACCGCATTTGTTTTAGGATATGGTATGTTGTTTAACCATTCGTATGAGCCCAATGCCACTTATGAAATAAATTTTCCAAATCACACGTTTGACTTCTATGCTTATAAGGATATAAGAGCAGGAGAAGAAATCCTCATCAATTATAATGGCGATGAGGATGACAATGAGCCACTTTGGTTTCATAAAGATGGTAATGAGTAAATAATAAAAGGATAGATGGAGGCAGTTTTCCTGCTTTATCTATCCTTTTTTTATGGAGAAGTGATACTGTTAATGAATTAATTTTAAAAAAAACTTGCAAATAGTAATCGTTACGATTTATTATAAATAGGTGAATTACAGAAAGTTTAGTATGCAGTTAAATATTTTTACGATGTAAATCGTAATTATTTCGATTTAACAACCATATGAATTAGTGTAATTCCAATTTGCTAAAAAACAAACAAGGAGAGATGTAAAGTTGAGAAGAAAGAATATCCCCGTTACAGTCCTAAGTGGATATCTTGGGTCAGGTAAAACCACGCTGCTCAATCATATTTTGGAAAACCGTGAGGATAAAAAGGTTGCGGTAATCGTAAATGATATGAGTGAAGTAAATATTGATGCCATGCTTGTGAAACAAGGAGGTTTTTCTCGAACGGATGAAAAACTGGTAGAACTGCAGAATGGCTGCATTTGCTGCACACTAAGGGAAGATTTGATTATTGAAGTGGAAAAACTGGCTTCAAAAGGTGATATTGATTATATCGTCATTGAATCAACTGGGATCAGTGAACCAGTTCCAGTTGCTCAAACTTTTACATACGTGGATGAAAATTTAGGGATTGATTTGTCAAAATTGTGTCGATTGGATACGATGGTCACTGTTGTCGATGCCAATCGTTTTTGGAATGACTTTACATCAGGAGAAAGCTTGATGGATCGAAAACAGGCTACCGATCAACAAGATACAAGGGAAGTTGTCGATTTACTGATTGATCAAATCGAGTTTGCGAATGTCATCCTGTTAAATAAAACCGATCTAGTGAAAAAAGAGGATGTCCGAGAATTAAAGGTTGTTATGCAAAAGTTAAATCCAGATGCCCGTATTTTTGAAACAGACCATGCAACTATCCCATTACATGAGGTTTTGGATACAAATTTGTTTGATTTTGAAAAAGCAAGTCAAGGAGCAGGCTGGATAAAAGAATTGAATGAAGAGCACATTCCGGAGACAGAGGAATATGGTATTTCTTCGTTTGTCTACAGAAGGAAAAAGCCATTTCACCCTGAACGTCTGATGACTTGGTTAGAAAACTGGCCGGTAGAGGTGGTCCGGGCTAAGGGGTTTGTTTGGCTGGCATCGCGGAATAACATGGCGGCACTTCTTTCTCAAGCGGGTCCATCGATCACCATCCAAGGAGCTGGGGAATGGATTGCTTCCTATCCAAAGGAAGAGCAGGAGCAAATATTGAAGGATGAACCGGAACTGCTTACACGCTGGGATGATGCTTATGGAGATCGAATAACTGAACTTGTTTTGATTGGAATAGATATGAATCAAAAAGGAATAGTGCACTCGCTTGATCAATGTCTATTGACAAATGAGGAATTAGTACAGGACTGGTCTAAGTTTCAAGATCCGCTGCCTATGTTTACAGAAGCAGCCATAAATTAATTTTTGGAGGGTAAAACATGAGAGTCAATATAACTTTAGCTTGCACAGAAACGGGAGATCGAAATTATATAACAACCAAAAATAAGCGAACACACCCTGAACGCCTCGAATTGAAAAAGTATTGCCCACGGTTAAAGCGACACACTTTACATAGAGAAACAAAGTAACGGGATTAATCAGAAGTTAAGTGTTTTTTTATAAAATTTAAATCGTAAAGATTTCGTTTTATATCGAATGAATGAGGGAGAGAGAAACTTGAAAAAAAATAAACTAACGACAATGATAAAAACTTGCCTTGTAACAGTTGCTTGTTTGACTTTCATTTCTGGATGCAGTTCAAAAGAAACAGCAAATGAAAAAGGGAATGCTGATGGAGATAAGAAGATTCATGTCGTGACCACTTTTTATCCAATGTACGAATTTACGAAAAGAATTGCAGGTGATCAAGCAACTGTGGATCTATTAATTCCTACAAATTCAGAGCCACATGCATGGGAACCAACACCCAAGGATATGGCTAATATTCAGAGTGCTGATCTTCTCGTTTACAATAGCCCCTATTTTGAAACTTGGGTACCAACGGTAGAGGAATCACTCGGCAAAAATAAAAAACCATTATTTATTGATGCCAGTGAGGGAATTGCTTTAATGAAAGGGACTGCTGAAGACGAACATGTGAGTGCGACAGACGAAAAAGATCATGATCATGGTCATGGTCATGAATACCCCATGGACCCTCATGTGTGGCTGAGCCCAGCGCTGGCACAAAAAGAAGTTGAAACGATTACAGCAGCACTTGAAAAAAAGGATCCAAAAAATAAAGAAGTTTATGAGAAAAATAGTCAGGAATACCTCCAACAACTTAAAGGACTCGATCAAAGCTATCGTGATAGCCTGAAAGAATATATGGGAAAAGAAATTATTACCCAACATGCAGCTTTTGGATATTTGACTAAAGAATACGGTCTAAAGCAAGTCCCGATTGCCGGGCTATCACCGGAAGAGGAACCAAGTGCGGCAAGATTAGCGGAGCTTAAAACATTTGCCCAAGACCATAATCTTCACACCATTTATTTTGAAGAGTTGGCTTCCCCAAAAGTTGCGCAAACACTTGCAAGCGAAATAGGGGCAAAAACAAAGGTTCTTCATACGCTTGAAGGGTTAAGCAAAGAGGATCAGGATAAGGGATTGAATTACATTGAGGTTATGAAAATTAACTTAAAGTCCCTTGTGGGAACTCTCTCACAATAAGAGGAAATCATGTTGACGAAAAAGTGTACGCATCGAAAAAGCGTCCGTACACTTTTTCGTTTTCGCATGAGGTCGGATGTATAAAATATAGTAAAGAGAGGTGTTACAGTATGATTCTTGCTTCTGCTAAAAATATTGTGTTTGGCTATAATCATTTGCCAACATTAAATGGAGTATCATTTGATATCGAAAATGGAGAGTTTGTTGGCATAACCGGACAAAACGGCGCATCCAAAACGACATTAATTAAGTTGTTACTAGGATTGCTTAATCCTTGGGAAGGGACAGTATCTGTAAGCAAATATAATGCTAATGGAAATAGTCTTACAATTGGGTATGTTCCCCAGCAAATCGCATCATTTAATGCAGGTTTCCCAAGTACAGTGCTGGAACTAGTTCGTTCAGGACGATTTAAAAAAGGAAAGTGGTTCAAGCGCTTAAACAGTCAGGATGTACAAATAGTAGAGAATGCGATAAAGATGGTAGGGATGTGGGAGTTTCGTCATCATAAAATTGGATCCCTCTCCGGTGGACAAAAACAAAAAATCTGTATTGCACGGACCTTAGCGGCAGAACCAGACTTGCTTTTGTTAGATGAACCAACGACAGGAATGGATGCAAGCAGCAGAAAAGCGTTTTACGAATTTTTGTCCCATCAAGTAAAAAAGCATGGAAGAACGGTTATTATGGTTACGCATAATCAGGATGAAGTAGATTCATATCTTTCAAAAACACTTCAGCTAGAAAGGGGGGAACATGGGGGATGGAAATGCTTAGTCTTGAGTTCATGCAACGGGCTTTATGGGCTGGAGGTGTAATTGCTTTAATTGCTCCATTATTAGGTGTTTTCCTGATTCTAAGGCGGCAGGCATTAATGGCCGATACCCTTTCTCATATCTCACTTTCAGGTGTTGCGGTTGGTTTTTTTATTAATCTCAATATTACTTTTTCCAGTATTTTAATAGTAGTAATCGGCGCAATCGGAATTGAATATATGCGCCGTGCATACAGAACTTATTCAGAAGTCTCGATTGCCATCTTGATGGCCGCAGGACTGTCGTTTGCCTTATTTCTGATGAGTATCAGTAAAGGTGGGTCGACAACTTCTATCGATCAATACTTATTTGGCTCAATTGTCACGATTAGTCCATTACAGGTAAAGGTGCTTACAGTGGTTGCAATTTGTATTCTTCTTTATTTTATTGTGCTTAAAAGACCTTTATATTTAATGACCTTTGATGAAGACACCGCCTATACTAGTGGTGTTAATACCAATTTGCTCTCACTATCATTTAGTATTATCACTGGACTGGCGATTTCGGTGATTATACCAACCATTGGCGTATTACTGGTATCTGCCCTCCTTGTCCTGCCGGCTGCTTTCGCGATTCGATTAGCAAAGGGATTTACCATGGTGATTCTCACTGCTGAACTGACATCGATTGTAAGTATTTATGCAGGTCTCGTTTCCTCTTATGAATTAGGGACGCCTCCAGGGGCTACGATTACACTCATCTTAATCATACTTTTATTGGCAGGGTTATTTGTACAGAAGGTGGTTCAGCATGCCCAAAGAATGATAAAGAGGACAAATAGAGAAACCATTCAAGTTTCGCCGAAAAGATTTCTTGATAATTAAACAACATCGTGTAGAGCTTAGAAAATCTAAGCTCTTTTGTCATTTTATATATAATGTACATCTCCTTTTGAATGACAGAATGAGCATATATAATAGTATATTATGGAGCAGGAAATATAGTTTTTTATTAAAGTCATACACTTTTAAAAACTTCTAAATAGGATGTGTCGTCTAAGTTATAGCAAGGAGGGAACAAACGTGGATGAATTGACAGCAGAAGTGCTAGAAACAGAAGATAGGGAAGCTCTTATCGATGAAATTATGACCAGCTACGGGCAGGAAATCTTACAGCTTGTTTATTCTTATGTGAAAAATAAAGGGCTTGCTGAGGATCTAACCCAAGATATTTTTATTAAATGTTACAAATCGCTACATACATATTGCGGAAAATCAAAGCTGCGGACGTGGCTGTGGCGGATTGCCATCAATCATTGCAAGGACTACTTGAAAAGCTGGTATAACAGAAATGTTGTCATGACAGATGAAGAACCGGCAAACAGCAAGACGAAAAGGGAACTGGTTGAGCAGGCAGTGATCCAGAAAGAAGAGGATGATGAGCTGATTACAGCGATTATGCAACTGCCGATTAAGTATCGTGAAGTGATTTACCTTTTTTATTATGAAGAATTGCCGATAAAGGAAATCGCAGTACTTACGAATACTGGTGATAACACGGTTAAAACGAGATTGAAACGTGCAAAAGAACTGCTAAAAAAACGATTGGAGGCATAAGTCATGGAGGAGCGTTTAAAGAATTTAAAAAAATCAATGGATCGAACTGTCTATACGCAGTTGAATTTTACCGAAAAGCATCGAAAAAACATTCATGAAAAAATAAAGAAACAGGATGAAAATGAAGAGGATGTGTTATTTGCTGTCATGCAGCTTCTTGTCCAGGAAAAAACCGGATTTGAATTAGCCAAACTATTGCGGGGGCGTGGCGTTCGGAAATTTGAGGATAACGAAGGATTTCTCTACATTCTGCTCCATCGATTGGAACAAAACCAGTGGATCCAATCAACCTGGGACGAATCGAATGTAAAAAATTATCGATTAACCGATAAAGGCAAAAAAATCTTGCAAAAGGCATCCAAAAAGCAAACGAAAAACCGCTTTGCTTTTAATGAGTTGCTTGAAGGGTGAGACCAACTTGGCAAATAAAAAATATCTATTTTTACATGAGGTCACAGACCAAATTAAATCGAAGGAAGCCAAGAAATATGTGGCTGATGAATTAGGTTATCACCTGAAGGAAGCAAAGAAATTTTGGTTGGAGAAAGGATTACCAGAAGCGGAGGCCGAAGAAAAAGCGATTGAGCAGATGGGCAGCCCGATCAAATTAGGGAAACAAATGAACAGGCTTCACAAGCCAAAGGTTGATTGGTTTATGATGATCCTATTGGTTACAACATTAGGGCTTGGATTTTTACCGATTATTTCACTCGGATACATTGACGATAGACATTTTTCAGTCAGTAAGACGATCATGGTAGTACTCGGAGGTGCTACAGCAATTGGCATCATGTTAATCGATTATCGCAAATGGAAAACGCGAGGTTGGTTATTTTACTTATTAGGGATACTCTTACTTGTCCTAATCAGGACTTTTTCCAATACAACGATAAATGGAGTTCCACTACTGAGGATCCCAGGTATTATTACGATAGAAAGCTCTATGGCTTTACCATTCTTTTTCCTTGCCTGGGCTTCATTTTTAAATGACGAGAAGCTCAAAGTCTGGAATTTTTCCATATTATTTATGATTCCAATCTTATTATTCCTCAACGTTCCAAGTATTCCGATCATCTTTATGTATACTGTTACAGTATTCGTGATGCTATGGTGGAGTATATTTAGCCGGAAAATGATTCTGTGGATTACTGGAGTAACGATTGGTTTATTCATGACTATTGGGTTTATATCTTGGCAGTTTATTCAAACTTATCAAAAAGTAAGGCTGCTTGCCTTTTTTAACCCTGAGAAATATTCAAATGGAGCAGGGTACTTGGCTTTACGTGTGAAGGGATTGATGTCAAAATCAGGATGGTTTGGCAACCCGGGACAAAAGGAATTTATCCCTGAGGCGCATACGGATTTTGTGTTTGTTAGCTTAACTTATATTTACGGTTGGTTATTTGCAATAGCACTGGTCATCATCCTCTCCCTGATTATGGTGAGATTTATTGTCATCTCCAATAGGACTCATGATTCTTTCGCAAAACTACTTCTGATAGGTGCTGTATCACTTTACGGTGTACAGCTGGCAAGTAACCTCGGTATGGCACTCGGCGTTTTTCCACTTACGTCTATTTCCTTGCCATTTATTAGCTATGGGTTGATGCCGGTATTGCTAAATTCCTTTTTAATTGGAATTGTGTTAAGTGTGTATCGTCGGAAAGATATACTATCAAGCCGTTAAGAAGTTCTGCTCGTGGCTGAGAATGTGCTGCCAGTGCTCTTTAGGTGATAAATTAATTCCTAAATTACCGCGGTCTATGTCACCGTACATTTAGTTATGAATAAACAGGACATCTGCCTATGCCTTTTCATGGTTTCAACATAGTCTAGACTGTAACCTATATAAAGGAGAGATGCTTAAATGACTGATATGAGACAATTTAACGTAGGCATGGGAGGGTTCCCTGGCGTGGGTGGATATAGCGGAATGGGATTGAGTGGATTTCCAGGAGTGACTGGATATAGCGGCATGGGTATAGCCGGATACCCAGGAATGGGTGGATATGGCGGCATGGGCATGGGTGGATTTCCAGGTTATGGATGGCACGGAGGCTTGGGAGGAGGCTACCCAGGTCACGGATGGCATGGAGGCTGGGATGGCGGATACCCAGGTCATGGATGGCATGGAGGCTGGGACGGCGGATACCCAGGTCACGGCTGTCATGGAGGCTGGGACGGCGGATACCCAGGTCACGGATGGCATGGAGGCATGGGTGGATTCCCGGGACATGATGGATATGGTGGAATGGGTGGATTCCAAACACACGGCGGAATGTGAAGATCCCGTTCAGCATTTATTAATAGTAAGACTCTAATGGGAAAATAAATAAAAATTCTGCGTTTAAATAAAAACTAGAAAATCTATTGTGGTATGCCCTGCCTAGCTAGTGAAAAAGCCTTGGTAATTCAAGGCTTTTTCGTTTTGCTACTAAAAATGTACGTCTTTATAAAGGAATTACATTAAACTAATAGAATATTAACTAAGGATACCGATGTCCTTTAGGGGAGGTTTTAAAAAATGATTATTAAAAAAGCAACACTAAAGGAACTTGATTCTTTGACAAAACTTTTTGATTTGTACAGGCAGTTCTACGAGCAAAAGTCTGATGTGGATAGGGCAAGAAAGTTTTTGAAGGAAAGAATGATGAATGATGAGTCAGTCGTATATATCGCACTAGATGGGGCTAATCCGCTTGGTTTTGTTCAGCTATATCCATCGTTTTCAAGTGTTAGTATGAAGCGCTCATGGGTATTAAACGATTTATATGTTACCAAACCTGCCCGCGGAAAGGGTGTCGGGGAGAAATTAATAAATACGGCGCTTGAATTTGCTGAGGAAACAGGTGCAAAAGGAGTTTTTTTAGAAACAGCTGCGGATAACACAACAGCACAAAGACTCTATGAAAAAATCGGTTTTGTAAGAGAAGCCAATTATTTTTATTATTTTTCCATATAAAAATTGAAGGATGCTGTGGATAGCATCCTTTTATCTTACTTTAATTTGGGATAGGGTGTCTTTGTCACAAATAACGAATAGCTGTGCATTATCTGGGATTTTGTCGTCCAGTTTTTGGTTAATGTGTAAGTCGCCTCGGTCTGCAACGAGAGTAGCGCCTTTATTAAGCAGATCCACAAATGCATCGCGATATGTTAGCCATTCAGCTTGTTTCGGAATTTCAAACATGGCTTCTCCATACTGTGTACTCATCAGCTCAGAATACATATGGGTGATACCGGGAGAAAATAACGATCTAACTGCTGCATGGGAGATCATTTCTTGTGTAGGAATAAATTCATCTACCTTCACATGTTTGAATAATGGGATATGGCATTGATTAATGACCTCTGCCGTAACATGAATCTCCTTATTAAATTTTTCTTCAACCGTTGTGATGGCAGTTGCAATTAACAATGTTTTACCATCGACAAGCAGTGGATCCTTTGTCGCATAATTGTCCTGGGTGATTTGGTCGGCAAAAATAATAACGCCCATTGCCTTTGGTAAATTGGCATTGAGGAGTATTTCTTCATTCGTAGCATCACCGTTTACATAATGCAGCCGCTCGCTTATTAACGGGTTTTTTTCCAACACATCAATAATGACAATATCAATCTTTTTATCGGATTTTAAGATTTCATCGATCGCTAATCTTGACTTTGAACTCCATCCAATCAAAATGATATGATTTTTACCGGTATATTTCATTTTTCCTCCGACTTTAAGTTTATCGATAAAATAGACAGAATCAATGACCTTGCCGACGAAAACACTAACAAGGGCAATGCCTGTGATGTAGAGAATGATGGTATAGACCTTGCCAGGGTTGGTCACGGGTGCATAGTCTCCAAATCCCACGGTAGCAAGTGTGGTCAGAACCCAATAAAGAGAGGTAATAAAGGATTCAAACGTGTTGGGCTCCAGCCAATAAATAACAAAGGCGGCTAAAATCAGGTATAAAATAAAAAATGGAAGAAAGATTTTATTCCGAAGCTTAACCAGATAATATAGCCATTTTTTTAACACCATACCCACTAATAATGACCCTGCCTTTCATGTATTAGGTTACCCTTATAGTTCCCAAATGTAACCAAATAATCAACGCAACTCCACATGATGTTTCTGATACTGTGAAGAACATTATTGATTATGAGTCCAACATTTTTATTCATACTTTTTTCGGATTTCATTTAGATTATTATCAATAAAACTGTTACATTGAAAATATAGTTTAATTGGGGGGATGATATTAATGAAAAATCTAGCACAGACTAATGAGATTTTGGATGGCAAAGTATACATGGTTGAAATGGAGGATGGAGAAATTACTTCCTTCCGAGTTGTAAGCGAAACACCGACACATTATATTTTTTCTTATTCAACAACTGAATCGGTAGAAGTATTTGAAAAATCAAAGAATGAAGTAAATGGTATTTTTGATGTAAGAGAATGGTGGGACTCCCAAAAGGAGAGTTGAATCACCAATTAGTTTTTGGTAAAAAGACTTCCTTTTCTGTAAAAGAAGCAGGGGACCTCTATATTATGAAGTCCCCTGGGATAAAACGGGTCAATTTTATATAATACTGTTCTTCGCTGTCCAGCTGTCACCTATGTCTGAGTCGTAAATATAGGAGATTGGGATAATCATCGGGACAAAATCACCATTTTGTTCACCATATCCTTGGTTACGTTTATAGGAAACAAACTGGTCAATAAACTGGTTTGGACCCATAGCAATCACGGAGCCGTGGTCAAATACATTAATTTTTAGATTGCCAAAATTGACCACCATCGGTGCGAAAATCAATTAGATCACCCCTAACAAAAATTAAATAATACTGTTTTTCGCGGAATTGCTATCCGTTACATCAGGGTCAACAACCCATGAAATGGGGATATTGACAGGGGATAAATCACCGTTTTGCTCGCCAACACCTTGGTTCCTTTTATATGAAACGAACTGATCAACAAATTGATTCGTTCCTAAATTGACGAAGGAGGAATTATCAATTGCATTTACTTTAAAACCTAAAAAATTGATGGCCATTGGTGCGATATTCAAAAAAATCACCCCCTACGCATGATTTATTTTTAAGTATATTCTTTGGAGGGATTTATAAGCCATTGGATTAATTCGCCGCTCCGCCCCTTACCATAAAAAAAGAAAGTGGTGGATGCCACTTTCGAAAGAAGGAAAACTTTTATGGGTTAGTACAGCATATGTAAAACCTAGGACGTGCATGTAGTGAACATGTCCATTTTGAAAAGATTTTTTTAAAAAAGGGCGCTAACAAATTTTTTGAATAAGCTCAATTGAGTTATTTTTAGGTGAGTTGACCAAGGATGAGACCTCATATGTCTCCATTGCCTTATCATCGAAGGGCACAAGCAATGGTTGTAGCAGTGTGGTATCTGAAATCGCTGGATCCAGCCACGTTTTTTCATCTTCACGGTTCAAAATAACCGGCATGCGGTCATGAATATCTTTCATTAATTTATTGGGACCGGTTGTGATGACAGAACAGGTATAAAGCATTTTTCCATCCGGTGACTTCCAGCCCTCCCAAATGCCTGCCATGGCAAACAATTCATCAGACTTGAGCTTTATTCGTATCGGGGTTTTGGTTTGATCCTCGTGCCGTTTCCATTCATAAAAGCTATCCGCAATAACAATACAGCGTTTCTTTTTGAAGGCATGTCGAAAGCTTGGTTTTTCTGTAATTGTTTCAGCCCGTGCATTGATCATTTTATTTCCAATCGACAAATCTTTCGCCCATGGAGGGATAAAACCCCACTTCAAGAATCCCATCCGATTCGATCTTCCATCATTAATCACCGCTAAAACCGACTGTGAAGGGGCAATATTATAGCTGGGAGAGTAAAGTTCTTCCTCCATGAAGGACTGAATATCGAAACGGTCAATGATTTCTTCAAATGTTGCCGTAAGTGTGAATCTGCCGCACATACTTTTTCACCTCGTCCATTAGTTACGATTATTGTAGCAAATTTTTCATTGATAAGCATTTGAAAAAAAGAGGAGACCACTATGGGTGGCTCCTCTTTGGCTGTAAGTTTAATGTGTTCTCCTTGCGAAGTCGACAAATCGAAATTTATCTGGCCGGTGCCGTGATTCTGTGTATTGGAAAAGGGTGGCATCATCTAAGTAAACATAGTTTTTGATGACGACAACATTGTGAAAGCCTTCGAGATCCAATAAGGAGCGGTCTTCGGGCGATGGTTCGGCCACGATAATTTCTTTTTTTGCAAAGCTTATGGTTAAGTCTAATTCATGTTCAAGATATTGATAAATCGAGTCGGAACAGATCTCTTCCGTTAAAGAAGGGACGTACTTGTTCGATAAAAAATCCTTATCTAAAATAATTTTTTCGCCGCCCATTTCTCTTGTTCGGACGACCTTCCAGACAAGGTCTTTCCCTCCAAGCTGGAGTTGCTGGCGGATATAGCCATCGGGTTTTAGTAATGATAGCTCGTTTACGATTGTTCTTGGTTTTTTGCCCATTTTACTAGCCAGTTCTTTAAAGCTTACTAACCCGGAAACGGGAAAATCAAATTTGCTGATGTCGATGACAATGGAACCTTTTCCTCTAACTTTTTGAATATAGCCATTTTGTGAGAGCAAATTTAACGCTTTTCGTATCGTTTCCCTCGAGGTGTCGAATTGATCCTTTAACTCGTTTTCAGAGGGGAGCAGCGTCTGAGGCGGAATTTCCCCGCTTTTAATTTGCTCGACAATGCAGTTATAAATGGTTAGGTACTTATTTGTCATACGGACATCTCCGATCATTTTTTCAAGTGGTACACAATGGACTCATATGGCCGCAACAGAATTTCCCGGCCAAAAGGAGCAGAATCCTTATAGTTAGAGAGTAACATCTCGCTTGTAAAGTCATCAATGTTTATATGAGCAGGGAGGACAATAGCCTTCTCTTTTTCATAAAAATTGTTCAAAACGACTAATTTTTCCGATTCAAGGTTTCTGACAAAAGCAAAAATTTCTTCATCACAATCCAGAATAAGCTCGTAGTCACCATCTGTGATTATATCATAGCTTTTTCTTAATTGAATTAATTTTTGATAGTGATAGAAAATAGAATCTTGATCTTGGACGGCTTTTTCCGCATTGATCTCTGTATAGTTTGCAGCCGTTTGAATCCAAGGGGTTCCACTCGTAAAGCCTGCATTTTCGCTGTCGTTCCATTGTACTGGTGTTCTTGAATTATCCCGTGATTTTTGCTTTAGGATTTCAATAATCTCTTGTTCTCCAAGACCTTCTTGTTTTTTGATTTTAAATATATTTAAGGACTCGACATCACGGTATTCATCGATGGAGTCAAAATTCGGGTTGGTCATACCGAATTCTTCCCCTTGATAGATATAAGGAGTACCTTGCATCATATGAAGGGCCGTAGCGAGCATTTTCGCCGATTCCTTGTGATATTTTCCATCATCGCCAAAACGGGAGACAACTCGTGGCTGGTCATGATTACACCAAAAGAGGGCATTCCAGCCGCCACCATGATTCATTTCAACCTGCCAGTTTGACAAAATATCTTTTAAAGCTTGAAAATCAAAAACGGCTTTTGTCCATTTATCGCCATTTGGATAATCGACCTTCAAGTGATGAAAACTGAACGTCATATTTAATTCTTCTTGCTTCGGATTGGTATAGCGAATGCAATTATCAATGGAAGTAGAAGACATTTCGCCAACCGTCATGATGTCATATTGTGAAAATACCTTTTCGTTCATTTCGTGTAAAAATTCATGAATTCTTGGTCCGTCTGTATAAAATTTGCGCCCATCGCTGTCATCCTGAGGGAACTGTTGGTCTTTTGAAATTAAGTTAATGACATCCAAACGGAATCCATCGACACCTTTTTTCAGCCAAAAATGCATCATTTCATATAATGCCTCGCGGACCTGTTCATTTTCCCAGTTTAAATCAGCTTGTGTCACATCAAATAAATGCAAATAATACTGTTCTGTATTTTCATCGTACTCCCAAGCAGGCCCGCCAAATTTAGATTCCCAGTTTGTCGGCGGTTCTCCGTCTTTGCCATCCTTCCAAATATAGAAATCGCGGTAAGGATTTATTTTAGAGGACTTTGCTTGTTTAAACCATTCATGCTCAGTAGACGTATGGTTTATCACGATGTCCATGATAATTTTTAGACCGCGTTTATGGGCTTCTTTTAAAAGACGATCGAAATCTTCCATCGTGCCATAGTCATCATAAATCGTGTAATAATCGCTAATATCATACCCATTATCACGTTGTGGAGATTGATAGATAGGAGTGAGCCATAGGACATCCACTCCAAGTTCTTTTAAATAATCTAGTTTTTTATTAATGCCTTGAAGATCTCCGGTTCCGCTACCAGTAGTATCATTAAAACTTTTTGGATAGATTTGATAAACAACTGCTTTTTTCCACCATGCTGTTGTCATTTCATACACCTGCCTATATATAATGAGTTAATTAATGTGGAAAAGGAGGGAGTTGGTCTCCCTCCTTAATGGAGTGTACATTTATTTTTTAAAAGTTAACTTTTTAACACCTGTTTTTGCAAAGATATTCGTTAAAATGAATGGAACTACAATCGCAATCAGCATACAGACTGCAAACACTGCCATATATTTAGGCTGAATGGAGAGAATCCCCGGAAGACCACCGACGCCAATTGAGTTAGCCATTACACCGCTAGCAACGGATACGACACCTGCAATCATGGAACCAATCATCGCAGCTAAGAATGGGAAGCCATATTTTAAGTTAATACCGAACATCGCCGGCTCAGTTACGCCTAAGTAACAAGAGATGGCTGCAGGGATTGAAACTTGCTTTTCTTCTTCGTTTTTACGGTTGATAAAGATCATCGCAAGAACAGCTGAACCTTGCGCAATATTGGATAGCGCAATCATTGGCCATAGGTTTGTGCCTTTAAGTTCACTCATCAATTGAAGGTCAATTGCATTTGTCATATGGTGTAACCCAGTAATAACAAGTGGAGCATAGGCAAATCCAAAGATGGCAGCGAATAACCAGCCAAATGCAGAAGTTAGGCTAGAATAAACAACATGAGAAATTCCGGACCCAATAGACCAGCCGATAGGACCTAAAATCGTGTGTGCAATTAATACAGTTGGAACTAATGCTAAAAACGGTACAACAATCATGGAAATCGAATTTGGTACGATTTTACGCAATCTAGTTTCCAGGAAGCCTAATACTATTCCTGCTAAAATTGCCGGGATTACTTGTGCTTGATACCCAATCATTTTAATATGAGCAAAACCAAAATCCCAAGTTGGTATTTCTTTTGCACCTGCAACAGCATAAGCGTTTAATAATTGCGGTGATACTAAGGTAATACCAAGAACGATACCAAGAATTTGCGACGCGCCCATTTTCTTTGCGACAGACCAGGTGATGCCGACAGGAAGGAAGTGGAATATCGCTTCACCAATCAACCATAGGAATGAGTGAACACCAGCCCAGAACTGAGATACTTCAATGATGGTCTTTGTGCCGTCATCTAATAGTTTTATGTCACCGATTACATTTCGGAAACCAAGGATTAAACCGCCGACTACTAGTGCAGGAATTAGTGGGGTGAAGATTTCAGCTAGGTGCCCCATCATTCGCTGTAACCAGTTCTGATTTTGCTTGGCTGCCACTTTTGCTTCTTCTTTTGATGTGCCGTCTACACCGGCGATTTTGACAAAATCATTGTAAAAGCTGGAAACTTCATTTCCTATGATGACTTGAAATTGGCCTGCTTGTGTAAAGGTACCTTTTACAAGTTTAATTGCTTCTATCTTTTGAACATCCGCTTTACTTGGATCATTTAAGACAAATCTCATTCTTGTTACACAATGGGTAACGGCTGCAATATTTTCTTTACCGCCAATTTGCTCCAATAACTCTTTTGAAGGATCTGTGTATTTGGTCATCTTTCTTTCCCCCTGTAAAATGGGATCACTCCCAGTTTTTTATCTAATTTTTATATACAGGCAATTTGGACGTTTTCATTTAAATCGGTTGCTTGTATATACAAGTTTTGATTACGTTTTCATTTTAACTTGTATATACATGCTTGTCAACAAAATAAATTCTTTTCTTGTATAGGTTGATACATATGGGTTTTTGCATTCTTTCATTATTTATTGGTGATAAAAAAATAGTGTTACCAAAAAGTATTTAGTTTCTGATCATAGAATTTAATTTTCTATGTCTTTTGAACGACTTTTTCCCTTTACAGCATTAAACTGTTGAATGAATATTTTGAAAATGGTAAAATAAACATGTTTAAATTCTTCTGAGTTTAGACCTCCTAATTGAGAGACTTAGCCTAGACCACTAAGTTCTCGTTTGAACCTTTGAATTTTATTCAAAGGTTCTTTTTTTAAAACAATATTCTATTAATGGATCAATTTGGTAATATAAGAAATATAGTATTCTTTTTTTGGAAGGACAAATACGGAAAGGAGGCCGGATTATTATGCCGAGCCTCCTTTTTAAATTCTACATATATAGTCCTGCTAAGAATATTCCCAGGGTTTTTTTATAGATTTCATCAAATTGTGTTATGGGAAGTGGATTTACTCCTCTGCCAATCTCAACGGTGAAGCCCGGACGGCGCCAGTCCTGGATAAACCAGTCTTTGTAACCTGCATAGCTTTCGATGGTTTTAACAGGTTCGTAGCCGCTGACCCTGCTGAATTCTTTCACGATCACCTCTGATTCTGGGGGTTCCGCATTCTCAAATCCCCAATAAATTACTTCACCCTGTGTATGGAAAGCAAGTACTCTCGAAAAATCCCGCTTTTTTGTCAGTTCTGCCATAGCGATTGCCTCGGGCTCTGATAAAGGTTTTTCACCTCCATAATCTCGAGGACCGGGGTGATCAGGATTCCTTGCTTTTTCTAACTCCCAACGGGCCGGAAATTGGTCATTTAAGTCAATGCCTCTAATATTTGCTTTCCATCCCGAAAAGTCTGTACTTCCTTTATTGTATTCAACCACTTTCTGTTTCCAGGGTTCTTTGGCTGGGGGGCCATGGAAAACAAGATCGACGCCGTCTGGATTAACCATGGGTACAACGGATAAGTTGGTTTGTTGGTAATAGCGGCTAGTGGAAAGACCGCGAATGGTATTTTGATTCGTCAATGACAGTAAATAATCATTTATAAAGGTCATGATGACTGATGTGGTAATCCATTCATTCGCATGAAATGAACCGTTATAATGAACCTTATTACCGCCTTTTCCAATGAGGATTTCTGGGATGGTTTTTCCAAGAACCGTATTCCCTATTGAAGGGACTTGCAAAAAAGGATAAACGTTTTGCAACCGCTTGATATCATTCATCAATAACTTGTAATCGTAGTTTTGCCTGCCATTGACTAATCTCCAGGTAATCCGAAGTGGAATTTTGATTGTTTGACCAACATTTATATTATTTGGGTTTATGTTAGGGTTAACCAAAAGAATCGCTTCAAGCGAGAGATGGCGGCTTTGAGCAATTCTCCATAAAGTGTCACCATGAAGAACTTGGTATTCTTGGGCAACAAAGCCGGGAATACACACTCGCTGACCAATGGAAAGACTGTTTGCTTGAAGATCCGGATTCGAATCATTGATGAGCTGTAAATTGATCTTAAACAACTGGCTGTAATGCCACAATGAATCCCCTTTCCTCACAAAAATATCCATTTAGCGCCTCCTGATGAATAAAATAGTGTTACTAAAATGTATGCTAAAAGGAATAAAATATTTGCTCGATTTGGGGGTATCATTTTGCGGTGACAGGCACCATTTGGTATATGTCGGTAGTAGTAATGGTGACAGGCACCATTAAGTAAATGTCCGTAGGAATAAAGGTGTCAGGCACCATTAGGTTTGTTCTTTATTCTAAAAATCTGTTTTTCCATTTTGGTGATGGGAGCATGCAGCTTTCGTTTTTTCCAAACCATTTATAGCGGTTATTTGCAAGGATATCGTATAAACGGTCGCGAAGGAAGCAAGGAATGATGAAGAAAACCGTTGCCATTTTCCATGGACCCTTTAATTGTTTACAGACACGTAAAGCTGCACTTGATTTCCTATATATTTTTCCATTTTCAATCAATATAAAGCTGTTTAGGTCAAGACCTATGCCATGCTCTTTTAATAATCTTTGGCCCGTTTCGCCTTGGAGGGAGGCAAATTTAAACTTTCCAGCCGGATCTCTTTTTAATATAAATTGCACGCTGCTATTGCAAAGATTGCAGATCCCGTCATATAAAATAATTCGTTCCACTGTTTCACCAACCTATTAGAAAACAATTTATAAGATATGTTTTTAGCATAGCACAGGGTCTGGTTAAGAGCCCATTAAAATCTTAAAATAGGGAAGTAATGTATAATAAGAATAGATTTGAGTATACCATTTTATGGGCGGTGAAAAGCATGTGGAAAAATGAATTTACAACGTTATTAAACATAAAATACGCCATCATACAGGCTCCAATGGCAGGGGGGCCAACCACCTCTGAATTAGTGGCAGCCGTTTCAAATGCGGGTGGTCTTGGCATGGTTGGGGCTGGATATATGAGTCCTAATCAATTACGTAACCAAATTTGTGAAATACGTGAGCTGACGGAAAAACCATTCGGGATCAATTTATTTGTTCCTTCAAAATACACAGCTGATCCAGAGAAGCTCCGAACAGCTACTGCTTTATTACAACCAATAATGGATGAATTACATGTCGAGGAAGGGCCAGTACTTCCAACATTTGAACAGGATTTAATCACTTTTCAGGAACAGGTAAATATTATTATAGAAGAAAAGGTTCCAATCTGTTCATTCACCTTTGGTATCCCGTCTCCTCAGGTGGTAACGAAACTAAAGGAAAAGTCGATTGTTTTGATTGGAACCTCGACCACGGTAAAGGAAGCTGTTATGATCGAAAATGCCGGATTGGATGCTGTTGTTGTTCAGGGGTCAGAAGCTGGCGGCCATCGGGGGACATTCCACGGTCAGGAAGATGATAGTTTAATTGGGTTGATGTCTCTGCTTCCCCAGACTGCCGATGCGGTTACCATTCCACTAATTGCTGCAGGAGGTATTATGGACGGTAGGGGAATAATGGCTGCAAAATGCCTTGGAGCTATTGGGGTTCAAATGGGAACCGCATTCCTTGTTTGTGAGGAAAGCGGGGCAAATAGCCTCCACAAAAATGCAATCATGGAGGCATCGGAAGACAATGTTGTATTGACGAAGGCATTTTCAGGAAAAATGGCCAGGGGACTAAATAATCGCTTTATAGAAGTGATCAAAAAATATGAAGGAGCCCTCCCAGACTATCCACTGCAAAACGAACTAACGAAAGCAATTAGAAAGTCCTCTGCAGCAATGGGAGCAACTGCACATATGTCATTATGGTCAGGGCAAAGCCCAAGATTAGCAAAAAAATTAACCGTTTCCGAATTAATGAATAAGATTATTAATGAGGCAAAAAGCCTAAATCAAAAACTCTAAGCAAGACTAAAAAAAAGGCTTATTTGTCCACCCAGGGCGGACAAATAAGGCGAACTGTCCACGAAGGGTGCCTGACACCAAATTATGTATTTTCATAGTATTTATGGTATTATAATGGGGATTCGATAGGTTTTTTGGCTCATATTTTGGTAATTTAGTTAAATTTATTCAATGGGGAAGGGTGTATGTGAAAGGTTTAAAAAGAAAAACTCCCTATTTATTATTGTTGTTGGTGATTCCGCTTTTAGCTGTGGTTTATCAATTTTTAAATAATCGATCACATAAAGCAGTTGATATTTCAACCTCGATCGACCAAGCCATTCCATTTTTGTCGATTTTTATTATTCCTTATATCCTTTGGTACGCGTATATGTTCTGTTATTTAATCTACTTTTGCTTTAAGGATACAAAGGTGTACCTTAAAACGCTGCTCTTGATCGTGATTGCTGAGCTTATTTGCTTTGTGATTTACTTCTTCTTTCAAACAACAGTACCAAGGCAAACACTTGTCGGCGATCATTTCTTGAACGATCTTGTTCAATGGATTTACACTAAGGATCGCCCATTTAATTGTTTCCCAAGTATACACGTACTAACGACATTTGCCGTCATGCTGGCATCACTTCATATTAAAAATAAACATCTAGTTAACACGCTTTGTATCCATATTTCAGGATCGGTAATTATCATTTCGACGCTGTTTGTTAAACAGCATGTAATCTTTGATATGATTGGATCCATGTTTCTTGTTACCTTTCTATATGGAATCTCGTTTGAACTTCTGACATTGCGGATAAGGGAAAAGTCAGAGACTGTTTATGTGAAAAACAAATAGGTAAAGAGTTTTCAAGAATCATATATATATAAATACTAAAAAGAGTGTCAGCGAGTGACACTCTTTTGATAAAAGCTTGCTTCATAAGCAGCCGTAAAAACCGGAAATAAATTAGGTCATGTGGATGGTTTTAATATGTTGAAGATTGATATAAACTGGTTCTTCTTTTGCACCAATTAATTCAACAAAGTTATTCTTTTTTCCTTGGATTTTACCGATCACATTCTCATTTTCGCCAATATTAAAAACAATTAATTCGCCCACTAACTTTTCAATTTGTACTTCAAATGTACGGGCAAATGTAATATTGCTCGGGTTCACAGGCAAACTGGAGTTACTTAGACCGTAAGGA
The DNA here is from genome assembly GCF_044762155.1 of Neobacillus sp. NPDC097160. Lineage (NCBI taxonomy): Bacteria > Bacillati > Bacillota > Bacilli > Caryophanales > Bacillaceae > Neobacillus > Neobacillus sp. NPDC097160. The sequence continues at coordinate 104,150 of NZ_JBIWDU010000005.1, forward strand.
CGCTGATTGTTCGTATACGGGATTAACCATTTTAAATGGTTTAAGGAGATAAACATGGTTTTGTATATAGGGGAGTAAAAGACAAAGTAATTATTCATGATGCTTATAATATATCCGTGAAGTGTTTGTTTATTTGTAACATAGATTTCTGTAAAAATTCCCTTTGCCAAGGTAAGTGTTTTCCTTAATGATGTTTCTTCATTATGATTATAAATTGGCGTTTGTTCATCAGAGAAACTAATTTCGGCAATTTCATCTTTCTTTAAAAATTGCCAATTTTGGATATGAACGGCCGGAGTATAAAGGTAGTCAGTGCCGTTAAAGACCACCCAAATATCACTGCCGATATCACATAGTAAGCCACTTATAAAGTTCTTACCGGATATCTCCAATTTTACATATTTGCCAACGTTTTCTTTTAATTTCATTTACTCACATCCTTTCCTTGATCTTTTCCGTTTACAAATAGAGAAGGGCTTAAGAGAATAATTTCATTTGAAATTTCAAAATGATAAGGCCTGCCCAGCTCATATTTGTAAGAGGACTTTGAGATGCACCAATAGACGCTAGATTAAAAGGCTCCGAAAATATTTTCTGCATTACATTATGGTGTTCTGAGATTAAAATCTAAAGGTTCTTTTGCTTTTTTTTGGCCATCCTGCAAACGGGAAAGATCGCTCTATATCACGGGAAACTGGTTCACCCGCAAATCGGAAAGCCTTTTTTTCCTGATCTTTTTGTTTCCATACATTTTTAGTATCGTTTACAGACTTTTCACTTGTTGTATTTTCTGTACTCTTAGTAGAATTGTTATGTGAAACGACAGGTTTGGATGCGGTTGTTGTCTGTTGAGATTTGGCGGCAGTTCTTACCTCTTTCTTAGGTGCCGTTAAAAGGGGAACAGGCTTAGTTTCCACTTTAATCACTGCTTCTTTAACAGGTTTGATTTCCTTCACAGGTTCGATTGGTTTCGCTTTGCTCATACATGGTTCTTCATTTTTTTTCTCTTTTTGATTCATATCATTGTTTGGCTTTTTCATATCATTTTTGGCTTTATGCGCTGTTTCGGTTGTTACTGGCTGTTTTATACTTGTGGAAGTATGATGTTCCTCCATTTGTGTTACTGGTTCTTCTATTTTTATCGGATGTGACCAAACCATTGTATTGTTTGGTTCAACTATTTCAGCAGCTAACACTACCTCTTGTTGCATTTCAGTCTTTTCACTGCGGATTGAAGCTTTAACTTTCTTTTCGGAAGTGGTGCTTACCGCTTTAGAAGTTTGCATTGTTTTGGTTTCTGTTTTTATTTCTGCTGTTTGAGAGGTTGCAGTTACTTCTCCTTTTTCATCATTTTTATTATTCTTTGCCTCTTTATCGTTTTGCGCTTTTTCTTTTGCTGCTTTGGGTTTTACTTCTTCTTTAATAAATCCTTTCAAGATATTGGATACATGTGTCAATTTAATTAAAATTCGTTCTTCACCACTAATTAACGTAGCGAAATCTGTACCGATCTCACTTAGAACACCGCTAAACCTTTGTTTGTTAATACTCAAGATTGTCACCCAAGAATGTTGAAATGTTTGTAAAAGTTCCGTTAAGCTTTGTGTCTGTTGAAAGTTTGCTGTAGTGTTCTCAGGCTGAAACAGTTTTGTATTTTTTGTGATGGCTTGAATTTTATCAATGTTATAATAAAAAATGTATTTATTTTCAGTTTCCAAAACCACATGGTCTGCCTCGACACCAATCAGTTTTCCTTTAAATATGTCTTCACCTACATAGAGATTTACGTCAAACCCTTTTAATAAATCCAAGGCAGATGAAAATTTATCTAACCCCATGTTTAATCCTCCTTAAGAGATAATGTGTCTCTCCTCTGTTTGGAGAAGCGACATTATGGTTATTCGTTATCTTCGTTGTCATCGTTATCCTCGCCATTATTGGATTCCTCAGAGTCATCTTTCTTTGGTTTTTTAACCTTCAATCCGTAGCTAATGTTTCGAATGTGTTTCATGGAAAAACGTACCACTTCATCGTTTACGATCAGTGAAGCATAGTGTTTGTTAGCATCACTTAGCACGCCTTCTAATGACTCTGATCCGCCGCGGTTAATCTTAACCCATTGAAATCTAATACTTTCTAAAAGTTTGTGAAAGTTATCAGCCGTCTTAAAATCTAATTTTCCCGGGACCTTTAAGCCGAAATTCAGTATGTCTTTTGAACTTTCTGTAACACTTCTGACATGGTTCGTCTTGTAATATACCACACCGTCGCTTTCAGTTAACAGGACAAAATAGTCTTCAAATACAGCAAGTAATTTTCCGATTCTAGATTCTGGACCACCCCGGTCAACCCTGATTGTTTTACCAACAAGTTGATCCATCATTTCTCTATCCATAAAAGAATTTTCCTCCTTTTATTTAAATAAACATTTACACTGCATCTATATGTATCACGGGGTGATGTTGTACTATTAAAGTAGCCTTTTTTCATAGTTTGGGTGAAAAATAGGCAAAAAAAAGTATATGATATTTAACCATATACATGTTCGTCTATAGGAGCTTCATCATTTGTTGTTTCAGAAAGGCACTTCTTTTTTGGATAAAATTCATTATGAATTCCTTTTCCTGATCTAGTGTCTCTACACTTGTTTTAATAAACGGATCCAGGTGAAGGAATGGCTTTAATGTTTGAAACAGTTCGTTGATAATCCCTGATTGTGTTTCAACAGTAAAATCGTTATCTAAGATGGAGGTGAGAATATCATGATATTTCTTTTTAAAATGCGGAAAATGAAGCAATCTTCCCGTCAAGGTATTATAGCCGGTTATAGGCACAAAGTCATAGTCGAGTGGTTTTCCATGCAGATCTCTGCCCCAGGTCCCATCATAATCCCATGGTGTGATTTCATAAAGTCCCGTTTCATCGTTTTGGTAAAGGGCGTAATTATGGATAAAACCGTCAAAATTATGCGTACAAACCGCGCATGCCAGCCACGTCAAATATTGATTGACATCAAACATCTGTGTAATTTGGTCTTCAAACTCCTCATTGCCAAGGGTGTTTGTCATGGCAATCAAGTTTTCTAAGTTGGATAAGTCTTTTTCTTCTCCATATTTGATCCTGTATCCCTCGTCCAATTTTGTTTTTAATTCTTTTTCTGGGTTTAGTAAGGAGAAGTTTGCGTGATAATTGGTGGCGTAAATGATCGGGCCCTTCGGCAATTTTCTTTTTTGTAAAAGATATTGATCGAAGGATTCGAGCTCTAAGTAAATTCCTTTACAAAAACCATTTATATATAGAAGGATATGTGTCGAGTGGGGGGAGATTACACCGATTCTGTCAAAGAAATCAAGGGAGAGCTTATTCCGACTAAGTGAAACATCATTAAATTCGGCATTCAGATGAATTTCATGGGCTCCATTAACGGTATAGGGTTTGTGAAAAATGATATTATAGGATTTCTTTTTCTTTTTCCTAATTATATTACCACGATATGCAAGACCGATTGAATATTGGTTTGTTCCAATTTTAAGTACTGCAGGGACATGCTCATTCATCCAGATGTCCTTATCCAGCTGGTTTAACATCTTTGGATTGATAAAAATCTCATATTTTTGCACTGTAAATACCCCTATAAATACATATTTTTTAGAATACTATGCGCTACGTATTGCATTGGTGCAGTATATGGGCATTTGGTTAATTATAAAAAAATAAATGTATGTCTATAACCCTTTCCACTTCTTCTCCATAAATTAACAATGAGCATAAAACTTTGTGAAAGTGGTGGGGAAGGAAAATGAGGATGGTAATGGAAGAATTGTTATTACAAGCACAGGAAAACGGGGTAATAGAATTTTTAATAAATAATCCCGTCGAATTCAAATTAGGAAAAAAAGGCAGCAAAGGAAAAAAGGGCAAAAAGGGAAGTAAGGGCTCAAAAGGAAGCATGGGCTCCAAGGGTAGCAGTGGTTCAAAGGGCAGTAAAGGGTCAAAAGGCAGTAGCGGTTCCAAAGGAAGCATAGGCAGCCAAGGATCATACGGCAGTAAAGGCAGTCATGATTATAAATGGTCTAAGGGCATCAAGGGTTCAAAAGGCAGGAAAGGCAGTCACGGTTCAAAAGGACCACATCATTGACCGCTAGAAAAAAAAAGAAAGCCAGGTCCAAAAGGATCTCATGGGTCTAAAGGATCTCATGGTTCTAAGGGCAGCAAAGGCAGCCACGGATCAAAGGGAGACAAATAGACCAAAGATATGACAGGGATAAAAGCGATTATATAAGCTTTGATGATCGTATAAACTAATTGTATAAACTAAATGACCGATACTTAATCAGTATCGGTTTCATTATTTTAAGAGAAATGAAGCCAGTCTCCGGAAAAAAACGAGAAAATATGTACATATACCTATGAAATGTACTTGGTGACATGTCCCTATTTTGAAAAACATAGGCAGGAATCTATTATTATTGGCTCGCTCATCCTTCCAATCGGAACACTGGCAACGCTTATCTAGATGCATATTCTGAAGAAAAATAAAATAAAAATTATCTGGGTAGAATACATGAAAGTAACCCTCCTTGTCATTCCGCCAACATTGATTTTTACCTTAATTAGCTTGTACCTATGGCTATTACTCGTGTTTGTACCCTATAAAATGAATCAGATAGGATCCATCCATGATGGATCCTTTTATTTACTTGGATTTTTGCATAAGTATAGGTACAATTTAAGACATGGTTGTTTTTTTATAACTAAATTATTCAGATTGGGGAAGGAACAATGATTGCGAAAACAGAAGAGGATTTTAACGGCTTAAAGGAAATTGGAAAAATTTGCGCATCAATTCGCGATGAATTGGTTCAAAGAACGAAACCCGGTATAACTACGAAAGAACTGGATGATATAGCTGAAGAACTTTTTGAAAAAGCTGGTGCCGTTTCTGCGCCAAAAGGGGAATACAATTTCCCAGGGTATTCTTGCATTAGTGTTAATGAAGAAGTAGCTCATGGCATTCCTGGTAATCGCGTTATTCAGGAAGGGGACCTCGTTAATATCGATGTTTCCGGCTCTAAAAACGGCTATTTCGCAGATACAGGTATTTCAATCGTAGTAGGCAAGGGAGAAGAGATCTTAACGAAAATTTGCGAAGTTGCCAAAGAAGCTTTTGAAGCAGGGCTAAAAAAAGCAAATCCAGGTTCAAGAATCAATGGCATGGGTAAAGTTGTCCACCAAACTGCGAAAAAGCATGGATTAACCGTAATTATGAACCTGACAGGACATGGTATTGGACGAACGATTCATGAAGCACCTTCGTATATTTATAATTATAACGAAACCTCGGACAATGGATTGTTAAAGGAAGGGATGGTCATCGCCTTCGAACCATTTATCTCAACCGAGGAAGAGGAAGTTTTTCAGCCTGAAGGCGATGAATGGACCTTTGTTACCGAAAAAAGCTTTGTAGCACAATACGAACACACCCTGATTGTCACTAAAAACGGTCCCATCATTTTAACACAATAGTTTTCCTTTAAAGGGAAATTAAAAATTGGCGATGGAGTTCGCCATAATCGTCTTAATAACTAAAGGCTCCTACCAGTGGTTTGTTTTTAACTGGTAGGAGTCTTTTTTTTATCAGTAGGGGCCGGGTTTCTTGGTTATCCTATATCATAAACAAACTATTAGGAATATGATGTGATTTAATTGTGAAGAAAATGTGAAAGTCACATTAATAGACTTTTTTTGAAATGGCTAGTATTTTACACACACATTTAAAAGAAAAGGGAGTACAGTTAATTATTGAAAATGGTGTGCAATCATTTGCTGATCATGGGAAGAAAGTTATCCTTTCAGATGGAACAGAAATCGAAACAGATATGACGATTCTCTCCATCGGTGTCAGACCGGAAAATGAATTGGCCAAGACAGCGGGACTTGAGTTAGGAGAGCGTGGTGGGATTGTGGTTAATGAGTACCTGCAAACGTCCAATGGGGATATTTATGCTGTAGGGGATGCAGTGGAAGTTGTCGATTACATTAGTGGGACAAAGGCTATGATTCCGCTGGCTGGACCTGCAAACCGTCAAGGTCGCATGGCTGCCAATAACATGATGGGTAAAAAGGAGAAATATCAAGGAACTTTGGGTACTTCTATTGCCAAGGTATTTGATTTAGCGGTCGCTGCCACAGGAAACAATGAGAAAACATTAAAGCGTCTAGGCGTTTCCTATGAAGTCGTGCATATTCACCCAAGTTCACATGCAGGTTATTACCCAGGTGCAGCTCCAATTGCCTTAAAATTAATTTTTAATAAGGAAACAGGAAAGATTTACGGCGCACAAGCGGTAGGAGCCGATGGTGTTGATAAGCGAATTGATGTGATTGCTACAGCCATTAAGGGTGAACTGACCGTAGAGGATTTAACCCATTTAGAATTATCTTATGCACCACCTTATTCATCTGCAAAAGATCCTGTAAATATGGCAGGCTATGTGGCAACGAATATCCTCGAATGTGAATTGGAACATATTCAATGGCACGAGGTAGACAAAATAGTTGCTGACGGAGGACTCTTGCTTGATGTACGCGAACCAATGGAACGCGAATTTGGATTTATAGAAGGCTCATTAAATATTTCGCTAAATGATCTTAGAAATAATTTAGCTGAGATTCCAAAAAATCAGACCATTTATGTCAGCTGTCAGGTGGGCTTAAGAGGCTATTTGGCCAGCCGTATTCTAAAAAACAACGGATATCACGTGAAGAATGTTGACGGCGGATGGAAAACGTATTCCTCTGTATTTGGGAGCAATATTGTGAAAAATGTCGAAACTAAAACAAATGACCCCATCACAAAATAAGTGATGGGTTGGTCCATGAGTAAATATGGAGAAAAATCAAACTATAACAAAGAATGTAAACAAAAATTATGCAGTTGACTTTATACCTCAGTGGGTATATTATAAAACCTGTCAATGTGATTCCTTTAATCGCTAGATTTTTTTAAAATAATATTGCTAATTGAGATTAATTTATATAAACGGATGTTAGAGGAGGGTAAAAACATGGACTATAATGACCAAATGAAAAATAGGGTAAAACGGATTGAAGGTCAATTAAGAGGGATTTTAAAAATGATGGAAGAAAATAAGGACTGCAAAGAAGTGATTACCCAGTTGTCTGCAGCGAGAACGGCCATTGATCGAACTATTGGGGTTGTTGTAAGCTCCAATTTAGTGGAATGTGTTCAAAAAGCGAATGAACAAGGTGAAAAAAGCATGGAAGAATTGGTAAAAGAGGCAGTTAATCTTCTAGTTAAAAGCCGCTAGGACGCTAGAACTGGACAATTCTCAAAGCTGAAATTTATACTTGCTTATCTCTAAAAAAAGGGTTGACGCCCTCTTTTATTTTTAATATCATTATACCCATAGGGGTAATGGTAAAAACGAAATTGGAGGAATGAAAGAATGAATATAGCAAAAGTATTAGATGCAAAAGGGTTAGCTTGTCCGATGCCAATAGTCAAAACAAAGAAAGCATTGAATGGACTTGAATCAGGTCAAGTTTTAGAAATTCATACAACGGATAAAGGTGCAAAAAATGATATGGCAGCATGGGCAAAATCAGGTGGACATGAGTTAGTAAAACACGAAGAAGAAAATGAAATTTTAAAATTTTGGATTAAAAAGGGATAATTTTTTAAACAAAACAATACCCATACAAGTATATGTATAACAAATTTAAGGGGAGAACAACATGACAGAAAAGAAAAAGACAACAATTGTATTATTTAGTGGGGATTACGATAAAGCGATGGCAGCTTATATTATTGCAAATGGTGCTGCTGCATATGATCATGAAATAACTATTTTTCACACCTTTTGGGGATTAAATGCCCTTCGAAAAGAAGAGATTATTTCAGTCAAAAAAGGATTTATGGAAAAGATGTTTGGAAAAATGATGCCTAGAGGCGCGGATAAAATGGGACTTTCCAAAATGAATTTTGCCGGATTCGGTCCTAAAATGATCAAAGACATTATGAAAAAGCATAATGTGATGCCATTGCCGCAATTGATTGAAATGGCTCAGGAACAGGATATAAAGCTAGTCGCCTGTACGATGACAATGGATTTATTAGGCCTCAAACAAGAAGAACTTTTAGATCAAATTGAATATGCTGGAGTTGCAGCTATTTAGCGGATGCCCAGGATGGGAATGTTAACCTATTTATTTAGTTCATTAAAAGGAGGAAAAAACGATGAGAAAAATTTTGGCAAAAGAAGTTGAGAAGCTAGTAAATGAAGGAAAGAAATTAAATATCATTGATGTTCGTGAAGTGGATGAAGTAAGGGCCGGAAAAATTCCAGGTGCGCTGAATATCCCTTTAGGATTAGTTGAGTTTCGCATGCATGAATTAGATAAATCAAAAGATTATCTAATGGTTTGCCGTTCTGGCGGAAGAAGTGGTCGTGCAGCACAATTTCTTGAAAGCTATGGATTTAAGGTAATCAACATGGATGGTGGAATGCTTGACTGGAAAGGTAAAGTGGAATAAATTTTTTTAAGGCAAATAATACCCATCTAGGTATAAAATCAGGAGGTCTACGATGAACAACTTAAAAGTAAACGAAGTTTTAGATGCGAAAGGATTAGCTTGTCCCATGCCTATTGTGAAAACAAAAAAAGCTATGAATGCTCTTGAGGCTGGGCAAGTGTTGGAAGTTGCAGCGACAGATAAAGGATCCAAAGCAGATATGAAAGCATGGGCTGAAAGTACCGGGCATCAATTTTTAGGGACCATTGAAGAAGGGGATGTATTAAAGCATTATCTTAGAAAATCCTCTAATGATGAAACCAATGAAAAAAAGTACCCTAATTTCACCAATAACGAGGTTCTGGAAAGTAAACTTGAGGCTAATGAAAACATCGTGGTTCTTGATGTTAGAGAAGCGGCAGAATATGCCTTTCACCATATTCCAAACGCAATCTCTATCCCTTTAGGTGAATTGGATGAGCGTTTATCTGAATTAAAGAAAGAAGATGAAATTTTTGTCGTTTGCCGTTCAGGAAATCGCAGTGATCTTGCGGCTCAAAAATTAGTGAAAAATGGTTTTACTCATGTAATTAATGTTGTACCTGGTATGAGTCATTGGACTGGTAAAACAACAGGAATTTAACTTTATTTTTTTAAATAAAACAATACCATAGGGGGTAATTACAATAATGACTATTCACGAAATGACTTCAAAAGAGATAACGAAAAAAGTTTTTAATAAAGAAGAGCTATTTATTCTAGATGTCCGTAATGAAAGTGATTTTCAAGATTGGAAAATCGAAGGGGAAAACTTAAACTATTTAAATGTTCCTTATTTTGATTTACTAGATGGTGTGGAAGAAATCATCGATAAACTCCCTACTAATGAAGAGATATTAGTGGTTTGTGCAAAAGAAGGTTCTTCTATTATGGTGGCAGAGATGCTTTCTGAAGAAGGTTTATCAGTTTCTTACCTAAAGGGTGGGATGAAAGCATGGAGCGAACATTTAGAACCGGTTAAAGTTGGCGACCTTCAGGGTGGAGGCGAGATTTTTCAGTTTGTCCGAATTGGTAAAGGCTGTTTATCTTACATGGTAGTTTCCAATGGGGAAGCGGCGTTAATTGATGCCACACGGATGACGGATATCTATCTTGATTTTGCCAAAAGCCATGATGCAAAAATTACCCATGTCTTTGATACACACCTACATGCGGATCATATTTCCGGAGGACGCATAATCGCTGAAAAAACGGGTGCCACCTACTGGCTGCCTCCTAAAGATGCAACAGAAGTAACATTTGCTTATCAGCCATTAGAAGATGGTAATGGGGTAACCATCGGCAATACTACGATCAATATTGACGCCTTATATTCACCGGGGCATACGATTGGATCAACTTCATTTGTAGTCGATAAAAAGTACTTACTTTCAGGAGATATTTTATTCATTGATTCAATCGGCAGACCAGACCTCGCAGGGATGGCTGAAGATTGGGTGGGAGATTTACGGGAAACTCTATATAATCGTTACAAAGAATTATCAGAAGAGCTCATTGTGCTTCCCGCTCATTTTATGATCATTGACGAATTAAATGATGATGGCAGTGTTTCAGAAAAATTAGGCACGTTGTTTGCTCTAAATCATGGTCTAAATATAGAAGATGAAAATGAATTTAGAAAACTGGTAACCGAAAACCTACCACCGCAGCCAAACGCCTATCAGGAAATCCGTGAAACAAATATGGGGAAAATCAATCCAGACATCGACCAACAACGTGAAATGGAAATCGGCCCAAACCGTTGTGCTGTTAGGTAAATAATTTGGAGGAGGGTTTACAACCATGCAATATTTAAACTATCTTATCATTGCACTATTTCTTTTCTTTATCGTCAAGCGCTTCTTGCCAACAAAAGGTGTTACGAATATTTCAACAACAGACTTAAAAACAGTATTAAATGACAAGAATAAGCAATTTGTAGATGTCCGCACACCTGGAGAGTTTAAAGGAAACCATATAAGGGGCTTCAAAAATATACCCCTCCATCAACTTGCGCAGAAAGCAGAGAAGGGACTGTCAAAGGATAAAGAAGTGATAGTAATTTGTCAAAGTGGGATGAGAAGTCAAAAGGCAAGTAAGGTGCTGAAAAATTTAGGGTTTTCAAACGTAACGAATGTCAGAGGCGGCATGAGCGCTTGGAACTAAATGAGCTGAAAGGTATATGAAAAAGGAGGATGAGAACAATGGATATTAGCTTTATCATTACAATCTTCCTAATTGGTTTTGCAGGCTCCTTTATTTCGGGAATGTTGGGAATAGGAGGCGCAATTATCAACTTCCCAATGTTGTTATACATTCCGGTTTTACTTGGTGTTGGTCATTTTACAGCACATGAAGTTTCCGGAATCACAGCCATTCAAGTCTTTTTTTCAACAATTGGTGGGGTGTTGGTCTACCGTAAAGGTGGATTTTTAAATAAAAAACTCATTGCCTACATGGGAATAAGTATTTTGCTTGGTAGTTTTATTGGGGGATTCGGCTCCACACACATACCCGAAACTGGAATCAATATTGTATATGGAGTTTTGGCATTAATTGCTGTCGTCATGATGTTTGTCCCAAGAAAAGGAATCGATGATATTCCACTCGAACAAGTGAAATTTAACAAGTGGCTGGCAGCGCTATTTGCCTTCATTGTAGGGATTGGAGCAGGGATTGTAGGTGCGGGAGGAGCATTCCTGTTAGTACCAATTATGCTTACTGTGTTAAAAATACCAACAAGAATGACGATTGCCTCCTCCTTGGCGATTACCCTTATCTCATCGATTGGAGCAGTTTCGGGAAAGATCTCAACGGGACAAGTGGCAATCCTGCCTTCGCTTATCATGGTTGTCGCCAGTTTAATTGCTTCACCTATTGGAGCGAATGTTGGCAAAAAGCTTAACACGAAAGTTTTACAAGTCGTTATGGGCATATTTATCTTAGTAACTGCCGTGAAAACATGGATGGAAATCTTATAAGCTTAAAAGGAGGGATTTGCGCATGAATCAATGGAACGAACGTTTTCAAGCTGAGAAATATGTTTATGGTACAGAACCGAATGTATTTTTATCCGAAATGCAAAAAAAGCTGCAATTAACCGGGGGCGTATTAGCCATTGCAGAAGGTGAGGGCCGGAATGCTGTTTTTTTAGCTGAACAAGGAATGAATGTTACGACATGGGATTATGCGGAATCAGGACTAAAAAAAACAAAAAGGCTTGCGGATGAACGTGGAGTAACGGTAAAAACAAAACTAGTTGATTTAAATGAAGCAGAGTGGGAGAAGGACCAGTGGGATGAAATTGTATGCATTTTTGGACATTTTTCAACTCAATTACGTAAAAAAACTCTTCATGGAGTGAAAGAAGCTGTAAAACCTGGTGGTTATTTTGTTACAGAGGTATATTCTCACAATCAAATTCCGTATAAAAGTGGGGGACCAAAGGACTTGGATTTTTTATATGCCCCTGAAGAGGTTATCCAAACATTTCATAATTGGCGTATTGTTCACTTTTTTATGGGTGAGGTTATTCGTAATGAAGGTGAACTTCATAATGGATTGGCTCATGTTATCCAATTTGTAGGTCAAAAACCTGCCATGTAAAATGTTTTTCCTATACCTAAGGATTGTTAAGCGACTGTTTCGATGATTTCAAGAGGGGTTTGGTCGCTTAGAACCTCGATTAGCGACCATCAAACCTTGAAATACTAAAAAAAACACACTGTGATTTCTAATGTGAAATACAGTGTGTTGTCCATTTTGATTTGTTTGTTTGCACCTCATAAGTGAACATGTTATAAAGGTTAGCGGTCTTTCTTACTGTAATCCCAATATCTGATACTATCTGTCTTTCCTGTCGGTTCACTTTTTATCACATTTCCATCTTTGTCTTTATATACCTCATATTCCTCGTACGTTTCAACAATATAACCATCGACTCTTTCTGTTTTTTCCAACTTTTCCTCCAATTCCGGAACATCACTTGATGGCTCAACCTCAACAGACTGGGCCATGACCGGCTGGTCGGCGGTGTAGGCATATTTGTTATTCAAAAATGAGTAGGGTGAATCAAGATAGGCGGCAAAACCTAAGAATACCAATAGGAAGGTAACACTTGTGACAGTTTTAAATTTCATACACTTGGGCTCCTTTTAATCAAAATACATCCTGTACCCATTCTATGCATGTCCTATCTCGCCATATGCCTTCAAGTTTAATTTTGAATCGTTGGTGCTTTAGACGTATTCAAAAGCGGCCGGAAAACGACAAATAATAGAAAAGCAACGATCGTGATTATAGCACCTGAAATATAAGGAAGACCTACCGCCATTGAAAACAGCCAACCTCCTAGTGGCGGGCCGATAATGCGACCTAAAGAATCAAAGGATGATAAAAGTCCTGTTGAACTCCCATGGCCGGCAGTAGACGTCTTTGTTAGCAGGGAAGAGACACTTGGCCGGATCACACCATTGCCGAGCCCAAAAATTGTTAAATAAATGGCTGCCGTCGTAAAATTATGTACCAGCAAGATCAAACCGAAACCAATGGCAGAAACAATCATTCCTCCTTGAATGACCGAACTTTCCCCGTACTTTTTGGTTAATCTGCCGACCAAGCCACCTTGGACCATCGCACTGCCAAAACCCATAATCATGAAAATGTAGCCAAGCTGGATCGCGTCCAAACCTGCCTTTTTAGCGGCAAAATAAGCAAAGGTTGCCTCTAAACCGGAAAGAGATAATGAAATTAATAATTGGACGAAAAATAGCACGGATACGGCACCTGTAAAGGCATTCCAGATGGATGTTTTTTCCTTTGAGGCACGATTATTTTTCTGTTTTGATTCCTTTAAAAGGATAAATACAAGGATCAAGGTGATAAAGGATGATCCACTTGCAAGATAAAACGGCGTACTTAAGCTAATTTTTGAAAAAATACCGCCAATGGCCGGACCAAACACAAATCCTAATCCTGTAGCAGCGCCAACAATCCCCATGCCTTTGCCGCGATTTTCCTCTGTGGTAATATCGGCAACATAGGCCATGGCTGTTGGCATATTGGCGGATGAAAGAATCCCCCCGAGAATTCTTGCGGCAAACAGCATCCATAGCTCAGTTGACATGGCTTGGATCAAGAAAGAAAGACCAAGACCAGCAATTCCAATCATCATTACTGGCTTACGACCGATTCGGTCGGAAACCTGGCCCCACATCGGTGCAAAAATAAGCTGCATAAGCGAATAAACGGCCATTAACAGACCAAGTTCTGTAGGATTAGCGCCAATTTCCTCGGCGTAAAAAGGTAAAACCGGAATTATGATCCCGAAACCAACCATAACCAAAAACATAACCACAAATAAAATCGGTAAAGCTGTCTTTGTTTGCAACAGATTCTCACTCCCTAGATGATTCGAAAAATCATTTCATTCTTATTATAGGATAATGGAAATAGAGGTTCTAATCAATTTTTTCCTAGCATGCAATATATGACTAATTTTGGGGTCGTCTTCCACAATCATTACTTTATACATCTCATTCACCGCCGAGTTTTTAATCTTGTAAAAATTATTATACAATTAAATGGAAAAATCATCAGTTTAATAGGAAAGCAATTAAAAAAACTATGGCAAAGTTTTTCAACGCGCCATAGTTTTTTAACATTATCGTACTGCTTTCCTCGTACTTTCCGAAGCAAAGTCAGAAATGATGACTAGGAACATGTAGCATAAGAGGAGCAGGGTAATTTGTGTGTAATTAAAAAAGCTCATTGCCAGCTTGAAGTCCATTCCCAGCCCGCCGGCGCCCACGAAACCAACCACAATCGTTGTCCTCATAATCACTTCCCAGCGATAGAGGATATAGGTGAGAAATCTCGGTAAAACAGTGGGCAGGATGCCATAGAACAGGGTTTCTATTTTTGAAGCTCCCGAGGCAGCTAAATTTCTGATCGGACGGGAGTCCATGTCTTCGATCACTTCGGCCCAAAGCTTACCTAATATCCCGAAATTATGAAGGGCAAGAGCGATTGCTCCGGGTAAAAGCCCCGGTTTGAAAATAAAAATAATCATCATTGCCCAGACAAGCTCTGGAACAGATCTTGAAAATATATAAAAAATCCGGACAATTCCATAAAGAAACCAATTGTACCATTTTCTAGAACCGGTTAATTTTCCATTGGCGATATTCCGTGCTGCCGGCATTACCGTAAAGAAAGCGGCAATGGTCGCAAAACCAATGGCCATAATACTCATTTCAAGCGTTTCAAGGGTAAGTTTTAAGGCAGCCTGCCAATTGTCCCAGTCAAGGAATGCCGGCTGATCACTTCCTAAGCCAATTAGTCCGCCAAAGAATCCCTTTGCTGCCGCGCTATTTTTAGCAGAGAATAGCTCAAAGAATTGGGCATTTTCACCAAGATTGATGTAGATCCAGGACGCAAGTGTCAGGAGCATTGTGAAAAGCACAGATCTCCATCCGGAACTAAATCCGCTTTGTTTTGTTCGCTCCGTTAAGGCTTTGCGTACAAAATTACTCCAAACATCAACAAAGATAACAAGACCAATAAGAAAAAAGACAAACGCCCAAACTCGGTCATATCTTAAGTCCTGAAGCGAGAGTTGAATTTGGTATCCAAGCCCGCCAAGGCCGATAAAGCTCATAATCGCGGAGGAACGAATCGCACATTCAAACCGGTACATGGTATAGCTGATCATATCGGCCCAAACTAATGGGAGAAAACCATAGATAAGGGTTTGTAATTTTGACGCACCAGCTGATTTTAAAGCCTTAATCGGCTCCTCCGAAACATCATTCAGCATATCCGCAAAAATTCGGCCAAGGATACCGCCGTAGGGGATTGCAAGCGCAAAAATTGCCGCATAGGGTGAAAGTCCGATGGCCGCTACAAAAAGCCATGCCCATATTAGTTCATGAATGGATCGGGTAAACCCTAATATTCCTCTGAAAAACACCTTAGATAGGATCCTTGAAGTATTATTGGAGGTTAATACACCTGATGCAAGGATTCCAACGATAAAGGCATATATAATTGCAAGCGACATCCCGGCAACCGCGTAGGCAAGTGTAATCCAGGCCGATTCAAATCCAAGTAATAAGACATCAGGGGTTAAGTCAGGGTGAATAAGACCTTCTAAGATTTGCAATAGGGTAGGAATCCCGCCGGAGTGGAATAGATCTGTATTCCATTTGATTGAGAAAAGACTCCAGATGAAAACAGCCATCAACAGTAAAGTAAGGATGAAACGATTATGCAAACGAACGACAGAAATTAGTTTCATACCTTATCACCGTTTTTAAGTTGATAAAGTTCAGCTAATAGGTCATCTGATACTTTTTCTGTTGGCAAATCAAAGAATATTTCACCATTTTTCATCGATATGATTCGGGTAAAGTACTTTCTGGCATATTCAACAGAATGCAAGCTTGTGATTAATGTCTGCTTTTCTTCGGTCACGATTTTCGTCAGCATCGCCAGAATATCATCGGCTCTTACCGGATCAAGGGAGGCAACCGGTTCATCCGCCAAAATCACTTCGGGCTTTTGCACCATTAACCTTGCCATGGCAACACGCTGCTGCTCGCCACCCGATAGGTTTGAGGTGATTTCATATGCCTTACCATGAAGTCCGACCCGCTCTAATGCTTTTAAGGCAAGTCCTTTTTCTTGTGGAACGAGTAAAGAAAAGAGGGATTTAACCGTCCCCCAATCAGAAAGTTTTCCTGCTAACACATTATGAATGACGGCAAGAGGGCCAATCAAATCGAATTGCTGGCGGATGACCCCAATTTTCTTGGCGAAAATTTTACCTTTTTTATAGGCAGAAAGAGGTTGTCCGTCTAGTAAAAGTTCACCGCTAGATATTGTTACAAGTCCGGCAATGGAATTAAGCAGCGTGGTTTTACCGGCGCCGCTTGGTCCAATCAATGCTACTAATTCCCCTTGTTTGACCGTAAAAGAAAGGGAAGAAAGGGCTATCTTCCGCTCAAAGTGTTTTGTTAAATTTTTTGCTTCAATCATATTTTTTGAAGACATCTATGTCTACACCTTCTACTTAATAATCTTTAATTCTTTCGCTACTTTTTCAATCTTTTTATAATTATCATTATTTGTTTCGACAAAGCTGTCAGTTTGGAATAATGCAGCAATATCTTTTTGCTCGTCAGTAATCGAAAGGAGGGCATCTTTTACTTTGTTCTTTGTGCCTTTACCATATACGTCCTCGACATTGCTGTTAATTGTCCAGTTATAATCGAAATAAGCAGGAGTCGTGTAAAAGACCTTCACTTTATTGGTATCGACTTTTCCTTCTTTTACGGCTGCCTCCCAGACTGCTTCATTTAATGCCCCAGCTTTGAACGCACCTGATTCCACTAATTTATAGGTAGCGTCATGGGAACCGGAGTAATTTGGTTTGCCGTCAAGGTCTTGATCAGGGTTTATACCTGCCTCAGTCAAGAAATAGCGTGGCATTAAATGTCCTGAGGTAGAGCTTTCACTACCAAAGGTAAAGGACTTCCCTTTTATATCTTCAAGCTTCGTGAAATTTTCTGATGTTTGGGTGATAAAGACCGAATGGAACTCGGCATCACGAGGGCGTTGGACAATCGATTCTGCTTCTGGAACAAGATTTCTTGCCTGTACACTTGTTAAGCCCCCAAACCAGGCCATATGTATTTCGCCACGTTGGAAAGCTGTGACAAGCGCTGCATAATCAACGGACGGTACAAATTCCACCTTCAACCCTGTCTTGTCACTAAGATATTTTGCAACTGCTGTCATCCCTTTATCGAGATCAGCAGCATTCTGGTCAGGAATCGCTCCAATTTTAAATACTTCTTTTGTTGTTGCCTCTTTTTTCCCTTCACTCGTTTTATCTTCTTTTTGACTGCCACAAGCGGCTAAAGAAAACACAAGTATTGCAAGGATCAGAATAGAAAACCATTTTTTCAAAATAATTCACCTCAAAAATATTTAAGTACAACGTTATTTTACAGGATTCGACTTATTATGCAACAAAATTGACAATAAAATATAATTTTAATAAATACTTGTCATAAAAAATTCTTATTTCCTTTTGAAAAAAATAAATAAAATCCCCTGACTAAATTTTAGCAGGGGATCAACCGTTGAATACTTAAACTGTTTGCTGTGACCATTCTTCAACATTCCAAACCTTCGTTACCCAATCTTCATAAAAGTCCGGTTCGTGGCAGACAAGAACGACAGTGCCTTTATATTCTTTTAGGGCACGCTTTAATTCTGCCTTTGCATCAATATCCAAGTGATTTGTCGGCTCATCGAATAAAATCCAGTTACTTTCATTCATCATCAGTTTACAAAGTCGTACCTTAGCTTGCTCACCACCACTTAGCTGATTCATCGGACGGGAGATGTGCTCATTTTTTAACCCACAACGGGCAAGTGCTGCCCGAACTTGGTGTTGATCCATTGAAGGGAAGGCATTCCATACATCATCAATCGGAGTGATACCACCCGCTTTAACCTCTTGTTCGAAATAAGAAGGGAAGAGGAAGTCACCACGTTCTACCCTTCCATTTAATGGATCAATTTTACCTAACATTGTTTTAAGGAGGGTAGATTTCCCAACCCCATTACAGCCGATGATGGCCACTTTTTCGCCACGTTCCAAGCTCATACTCATTTTCGGGAGAAGCGGGTGTTCATAACCGATTTCTAAGTCCATTGCTTCAAAAACATAACGGCTGCTGCTGCGTGACTCTTTAAAACCGAAGGTAGGCTTCACTGCTGTTTCCGGACGATCAATCCGTTCAAGACGATCAAGCTGCTTTTGACGGCTCTTAGCACGTCCTGTAGTAGAATAACGAGCTTTGTTTTTAGCAATAAAATCTTCTTGTTTCTTAATAAACTCCATTTGTTTTTCATAGGCGTTAATATGTTGATTCTTATTAATTTCCGCAAGTTCCAGGAATTTCTCATATGTCGCAGTAAATCGGGTCAGCTTTGAAAATTCCAATTGAAAAATAACATTGGATACAGGTGACATAAACTCTGTATCATGAGAAATAAGAATAAACGCATATGGGTATTCTTTTAAATAGGAAGTTAACCAACGAATATGCTCAACATCCAGATAGTTTGTTGGCTCATCAAGCAAAAGAACCTTGGGCTGTTCCAAAAGAAGCTTTGCTAGAAGTACTTTTGTACGTTGCCCGCCGCTGAGTGCAGCAACATCACGGTCTAAACCGATGGCATCAAGGCCCAATCCTCGAGCAGCTTCTTCAATTTTTATATCTAAAGAATAAAATCCACCGGCATCCAATGCGTCCTGAATTTCGCCCATCTTTTCTAATAAAACCTCGAGCTCTTCCGGAGTAGCATCAGCCATTTGTGCTGTGACTTCATTTAATTCCTTTTCTTTTTCAAAAAGTGGAAGGAAGGCGTCTCGCAAAACATCACGCATCGTTTTTCCAGGTGTCAGAACGGTATGCTGATCTAAATAGCCATAGTGTACACCAGGAGTCCATTCGACACGGCCGCTGTCGTGAATCAATTGCCCGGTAATAATATTCATTAACGTGGATTTCCCAACGCCGTTTGCACCGACAAGTCCAACATGGTCTTCAGCTAATAATCGAAAGGAAACATCCTTAAATAAGGTACGATCCCCGAATGTATGTGATAAATTTTCAACAGTTAGTAAGCTCATTTTTTCCGTAATCCTCGCTTTGTTCAAGAATTAATACATTATTACATCATACTAGATTTTCGAGGATTCGACTAGATTTTTGACGAGAAAAACACTATAAATTATTTGGAAAAAGAAATAACCTATGCATAGCATGCCTAGCTATTAGGGTATTGTAATGAAAAAAAAGGAAATATTTTATGATCGGACTCCTTCTTGCCATTTTCATTTTAAACTACATTGCCTTTAAGAAAAATAAAAAATTTACAGGTAATCAAATTGCTCATATTTGGACATTTACGATTGCTTTTCAGGTTATTTTCGATGTGTTCGTCGAATTCAAATACTATGGATATTGGTATTTTGATAAAGAAATCGAATGGAAAGGCGTGATTCCGCACTTATTCTTAGTTCCTCCAGCCAATATGATCTTTTTAAATTGGTATCCTTTTAAAACAAATATCGTGAAACAAATTTTTTATATCATTGTTTTCGTTGTCTTTATTTTATTTTACGAAATGATTACCTTATTGCCGGCACCTTGGGGGTACTTCCATTACGGCTGGTGGCGGATATGGCACGCTGCCATCATTAATCCATTCCTCCTGCTTATCTTATTGGGTTATTATAAGTGGATTTGTAAGCTGGAAAGGAATGTCGTTTGTAAATAAGAGTGATGGTTACCAAAAGTCAGCTATTGTTTGCATGATGTTTGCATATTTTCCGTAGATGCTGAGACAAGCTTATTACTTAAACATACAATAATCAAGAAGGGAAGGAGTGTGGACAAGTGGCGGTAAAACATGATGGCGTTACGAATGGTACCGTTTCCGGCGGTATTGTTAATTTTGGGGGAACCGGAATTATTGCTCCGATTTCGATCACGAAAACGGTTATCAGGGGTGGTGAGGGAAATCAAGGGGCAGTTACTAAGACAATTACACCTCCATTCAACCTAGTGAGTCCAGTTTGATTGACGTAATCAGCCGGTGCTTAGAGTAGCGCCGGCTGTTTTTTATTATGATGCTTTTAAGCCTTGATTCGGTTGGCTCTGTTTTATTGGTTTTGCGACATTGAAGACGATATTTAAGAAAATCGCTGTTAGGCTTCCGGCCACAATCCCGCTATTTGTTAGGATTTTGATACTTTCCGGCAGCTGAGCAAATAGGTTCGGGACGGTTGTTACGCCCAATCCCACACCAACAGAGCAAGCAATAATCAAAAGATTTTCTTGCGATGAAAAATCTACCTTACTAAGCATCTTAATTCCAGATGCAATAACCATCCCAAACATGGCAACCATTGCACCACCTAGAACAGAAGTAGGAATTACGGTTGTTAAGGCAGCAATTTTAGGAACGAATCCAAGGAAGATCAAGATTCCTGCCATAGTATAAATAACATTTTTTCCCTTAACACCGGAAAACTGGACAAGTCCCACATTTTGCGAATAGGTGGTATACGGGAACGAATTAAAAAGTGCGCCAATTACACTTGCAAGGCCTTCGGAACGATAACCTTTTACCAAATCATTTTCTGTAAGCTTTCTTCCTGTAATATCACTTAAGGCAAAATATACACCAGATGATTCCACAAGACTTACCATTGCTACAAGAGTCATTGTAATGATAGGCGCTAATTCAAAGGATGGTACAGCAAAATGAAATGGGGTCACTAAATGGAACCAAGATGCGTCTCCAACAGCAGAAAAATCAACTTTCCCCATCATTACTGCTGCGATTGTTCCGGCAATCAATCCTAGTAATATCGAAATAGCTCGAATGAATCCTTTAAAGAAACGATAAAGAATAATGATGAACAGTAATGTCCCAAAAGCAAGAGCAATATTGGACACAGATCCGAAGTCAGGGCTGCCTTGACCACCGGCAACGTTGTTCATCGCAACCGGAATGAGAGTAGTTCCAATAATCGTTACAACGGAACCAGTAACAACTGGCGGGAAGAAACGGATCAGCTTTCCAAAGAATTTGGCAATTAGCATGACAATGATTCCGGAAATCAGAATGGATCCATAGATGGAAGAAAGGCCATACTGACCGCCGATGGCGATGATCGGCCCTACCGCGGTAAACGTACAGCCAAGTACAATCGGAAGACCGATACCAAAATAACGGTTTTGCCAAACCTGTAAAAGTGTTGCAATCCCACTTGTCAAAATATCAAGGGATACCAAGTAGGCTAATTGTTTACTAGAAAAATCTAGTGCTCCGCCGATAATAAGTGGAACGATGACGGCCCCTGCATACATTGCCAATACATGCTGAATCCCTAATGAGGCGGTTTTCAATGGATGCTGTTTCATTAGATTAATTCCTCCACTTTTTCATTTATAAAGGTTACTTCTCCATTTTTTAATGAGGCAATTCTTGCTAATGATTCAACTCTAAATCCTAGTTCCTTAAGCTCTTCGGCACCTGGCTGAAAAGATTTTTCGATGACAATCCCAATCCCAGCGATTTCGGCACCGGTTTGTTGAACGATTTCTACTAGCCCCCGTGCAGCTTGTCCATTTGCAAGGAAATCATCAATAATAACGACCCGGTCCATTTCAGTTATATATTTTTTTGAAATCGAGATTTCGTTTGTTTCATTTTTTGTAAATGAATGGACACTTGAGGTCAGTAAATCTTCATTAAGTGTTAAGGATTTTCTTTTTCTAGCAAATACAACCGGAACATTCAAATAGTACCCAGCCATAACAGCAGGGGCGATCCCTGAAGACTCAATCGTAACGATTTTCGTTATGCCTTCTTTCGCAAATCGTTCTGCGAATTCTTTCCCGATTTCTAGCATTAATGCAGGATCTATTTGGTGGTTTAAAAACGAATCGACCTTTAAAACATTTTCTGATAGGACCTTACCGTCCCGTTTAATTCTTTCTTCTAATAAGTTCATAGTTTACCCTTTACCCCCCAGCGAAAATAAAAAAGCCCAAAGGTCATTGCTCACATCAGAAATTGAGTGAGGCAATGACCTTTGGGCTTTATGTCCAAACGGAAAAAGAAAAAGCACAAAATAAAAATGCGTTTTTCTCTCATTACCCACCCATAGTCAGATTATTTACGGTAATCCGGTAGAAACTTGCAGGCCATATCCCTGCGATTATATGAGCGATGCCTTATAAATTTATGTTCAAATTATAACACGGTATATGTGTAATTCAACCCTTTTTTTAAAATAGGCGAACGATATAATAAAAATCATTAACATCATTCGCCTTTTAAAAACGCTTCCAATTTATTATTAGCGGCCAAAAACAAAGATTGAATAGCCATTCAGTTTCAGGTACTATTAAAGTAAGTATTTTAATTCTGAAAATTCAAAATGAAAAGGTGGATGTTATGAAAAAGTCAATCCCTGAAAACTGGTGGAATCAACTTAGGTTACCGGTCATTTCAGCACCAATGTTTTTGGTGTCAGGCACCGAGATTGTTAAAAATTGCTGTTTGAATGGCGTGATTGGATCATTTCCGGCTCCAAATGCCAGACCCATCGAGGTTCTTGATCAATGGATGGGACAATTGAATGAAGAGCTGGAGGAGGCACGTGCTAACAATCCTGACCGAAAAATTGCTCCATGGGCGATGAATATGGTGGTACATAGCTCATATAGCCGGCTGCAAGATGAATTAGCCTTAATTAAGAAACATAAACCGCAGCTAGTCATTACATCTTTGGGAAGCCCAAAGCTTGTAGTCGAAATTGTTCATGAATATGGGGGCCTTGTTTTCTCTGATGTCAGTGATTTGAAATTTGCGAAGAAAGCTGCAGAAGCAGGTGTCGATGGTCTGATTTTAGTAGCAAGTGGTGCCGGTGGACATGCTGGGCAAATTAATAGCTTTGCATTTGTTGATATGGTGCGAACTTTTTGGGATGGGATTATTGTTCTTGCGGGTTCTATTTCAACTGGAAAGGGCATATTAGCTGCTCAAGCTGCTGGAGCAGACCTTGCTTACATGGGTACACGATTTATTGTGGCGACAGAAAGTATGGCAAATGATGAATATCGTGAAATGCTGGTCAAAGCCACACAGGAAGATATCATTTTAACGGATGCATTCTCTGGTGTAAGCGCAAATATGCTAAAACCAAGTATTAAAAAAGCCGGCCTTGATCCGGAGCAATTAGTCAAGAAGGATCAGGTTAACTTTGATGATATGCAAAGGGAAACAAATGCAAAGGCCTGGCGGGATATCTGGTCCGCTGGTCATGGGGTTGGAGCAATTGACCGGATTGAATCGGCGGCAGATATCATTATCCGCTTAGAAGCTGAATACCAAGAGGCACTCCACACTGTCAATCGAAATGCAGGAAAATTAAGTACACTTAAGATTAATTAAAAATAACATTTTTTAAAAAGGAACCAATTCCATGATGATCTGAACCCAAAAAGTTAGACACGAATTTTAGGCAGCTTCCTGGGCATGAGTACGGTATTGAACCGGACTCATGCCTTTTAATTTTGCCTTTATTCGTTTGTGATTGTAATAGTGAATATACTTCTCTAATTCTTGTTTGAAATGCTCCATACTGTTAAATTCTTCGAGATAAAGTAGTTCACTCTTTAATAAGCCAAAGAAATTCTCCATTACTGCGTTATCTAAACAATTCCCTTTACGAGACATGCTTTGTGTAATTCCATGTTCTTTCAATGCATGTTGATACTGCTTCATCTGATAATGCCAGCCCTGATCGGAGTGAAGAATGGGGGTATCGCAATCTTTTAATCTCTTAAAAGCCTTGTCCAACATCTTTGAAACAAGTGGGTAAACTGGACGTTTTTCAACATTATATGCAATGATTTCTCCGTTATAAAGGTCGAGGACTGGTGACAAATATAGTTTTTCCCCATGTAAATGAAATTCCGTTACATCAGTTACCCACTTCTCATTAGGCTTCGTTGCTTGAAAGTCACGCTCTAAAAGATTTGGGGCAATTTTACCTACTTTTCCACGGTATGAACGATACTTTTTCATACGGACAAGACATTTTAACCCCATTTCCTTCATTAGGCGGTGGACAGTTTTATGATTAAGTTTTAAGCCACGATTACGTAATTCCAAAGTGATACGACGATAGCCATAACGACCATGGTGCTCATCAAAAATCTGTTGGATAAGTTCCTTCACCTCGTTATATTTATCCGGGCGATTCATCTGTTTTACCCAATAATAATAGGTACTGCGTGGAATACCAGCCATTTTGACTAAGTTAATTACTTTAAATTCATGCCTTAGATCATAGATTACGTTCGCTTTGTCTTGTTCTGTAATCTTTCCTTTTCTTGAACTAAGGCATTCAACTTTTTTAAATAGGCATTCTCCATACGTAAGCGTTCAATTTCTTCTAGTAATGCTTCTTGTGAACCTTCTATTGGTTGGTTTTTTTTAGATTTTTTGTTCATGGATGGACGCCCCTTTGCCTTTGGTTGAAGAGCGTCAATCCCCTGTGTTTCAAATAAATACTTCCAATTCGCAACAGTAGTAGAGGCAGGAATGTTAAATGCTAAAGCAGCCTCTTCGATGGACGCTCCCATCTCGTTTATATAATTAAGTACGTCCATTTTAAACGCCACTGAGTAAAATGTATATGTTTTTTGAAATGCCGCCAATCCATGTTCACGAAATTTAGATACCCATTTTTTTAACATAGTCATATTTACATTGTGTTTATGAGCTATGTCTTTAAAGGATTCTATACCGTCAAGGTAAGCAATAACAGCTGCTAATTTTGTTTCTAAAGAATATTTGGTCATAAAAAACTGCACCTCCAATTGTTAAGTGGTGTCTAACAATTGGGGTGCAGTTCATGAATCGGTTCTTTTTTGCTGTTTTTAAACGTTTTATGAGAAAGATATAGAAATAACTTAAATTTAATCTGGGTAGACTAAAAAGGAATTTAAAATATTTGTCCGCTAGTAGTGAACAAACACAAAAAAGTATGATAAAGTATATGGTAGAAATCCATACATACCACAGTTTGATAAGTTACACCATGTCCACTGGAGACGGACAAATGTGTTTTAATAACGAAAGGGGAATGAAATATGTCTAGTAACATTTTGGAGCAATTTTTAAATGAAAATCTTGAAGATTTAAGAGGAAAAGGTTTATACAATGTCATTGATCCGCTCGAAAGCCCGAATGGACCAGTCATTACGATTAACGGCAAAGAACTCATAAATCTTTCTTCCAACAACTATTTAGGATTGGCAACAGATGAACGTCTAAAAAAAGCCGCTGCTGACGCAATTGAAAAATTTGGTGTTGGAGCTGGTGCGGTTCGTACCATCAATGGGACGTTAAAGCTTCACGTTGAATTAGAAGAAAAATTAGCTGAATTTAAATATACAGAAGCGGCAATCGCTTACCAATCTGGATTTAATTGTAACATGGCAGCTATTTCTGCTGTCATGGACAAAAATGACGCGATTTTATCTGATGAATTAAACCATGCCTCCATTATTGATGGCTGCAGGCTGTCAAAGGCAAAAATTATCCGTGTTAATCACTCTGACATGGAGGACTTACGTGCAAAAGCAAAAGAGGCAAAAGAGTCTGGCCTTTATAATAAGATCATGGTTATTACTGACGGTGTATTTTCGATGGATGGGGATATTGCGTTATTACCTGAAATCGTCAAAATCGCCGAGGAGTTTGACCTTATAACTTATGTTGATGATGCACATGGGTCCGGTGTCCTTGGTGATGGTGCAGGAACAGTCAAGCATTTCGGACTTTCTGATAAAATTGATTTTCAAATTGGCACGCTATCAAAAGCAATTGGAGTCGTTGGGGGTTATGTCGCCGGGAAGAAAAACTTAATAGATTGGCTAAAAGTACGCAGCCGTCCATTCCTTTTTTCGACATCGTTAACCCCTGCAGATGTGGCTGCAAGCAAAAAGTCCATTGAAATTTTAATGGAGAGTACTGAATTAAACAAAAAACTATGGGAAAATGGCAACTACTTGAAAAAGGGCCTAAAAGAATTGGGCTTTAATATCGGAAACAGTGAAACTCCGATTACGCCATGTATTATTGGGGACGAGTCACTGACACAGCAATTTAGTAAACGCCTTAATGAAGAAGGGGTTTACGCAAAGGCAATTGTGTTCCCAACAGTTCCAAAAGGGACTGGACGCGTACGTAATATGCCAACTGCTGCCCATACAAAAGACATGCTTGATCAAGCTATTTCTATTTATGAAAAAGTTGGGAAAGAAATGGGCGTAATTTAGACAACAATGGAGCGTAACTTTAAGTAAACAGATTTATTCAGCATGAATGAAGAGGACGGAGAAACGACGATGAAGCGTATTTTAATCACAGGTGCATTAGGACAAATTGGTTCAGAATTAACATTAAGGCTTCGCGAAATCTATGGTGCGGATAACGTTATTGCGACAGATATCAAAAAAAATGACAGTGAGGCTGCCCAAAGTGGTCCTTTTGAAACGGTAGATGTTACCGATTTAAATAAAATGATTGAAACTGCTAAAAAATATAAGGTCGATACGGTGATGCATTTAGCTGCACTCTTGTCTGCTACAGCAGAAGCAAAGCCTGTTTTCGCCTGGAACTTAAATATGGGCGGGCTGATGAATGCCCTTGAAACAGCAAGAGAACTTAATGCCCAATTTTTCACTCCAAGCTCTATTGGTGCCTTTGGTCCCTCAACGCCAAAGGATATGACACCGCAGGATACGATTATGCGGCCAACCACAATGTATGGTGTTAATAAGGTTGCAGGTGAGCTGCTTGCTGATTACTATTATCACAAATTTGGTGTCGACACACGGGGATTACGATTCCCTGGCTTGATTTCCTATGTGGCTCTTCCTGGCGGCGGAACAACTGATTATGCAGTCGAGATCTATTATGAAGCTGTTAAAAACGGGAAATATACATCCTATATCGATAAGGGAACATATATGGATATGATGTATATGCCGGATGCCCTACATGCCATTATTGATTTAATGGAAGCCGGCGCATCAAAATTGATTCATCGCAATTCCTTTAATGTTACAGCGATGAGTTTTGCGCCGGAAGAAATTGCTGCAAGTATTGCCAAGTATGCCCCAGGCTTCGAGATTTCTTATGATGTTGACCCGGCACGTCAAAGTATTGCTGATAGCTGGCCGAATTCGATTGATGCTTCGGCTGCAAAAGCGGAATGGGGCTTTAAAGCTGAGTATGATCTAGACAGAATGACGAAGGAAATGCTTGAGAAGCTGCGACAGAAACTATAATTACGGGAATCCTGGACCAAAACGGTTCAGGATTTTTCTTTTTAAATACTAATGGCTAATTTTAATCGAGTTTTGGCTTTTTTCAATAATTGCTAAAAAAACAGCGAAGCTCATAAAAGCCCCGCTGTTATCGTTTAACCACAATAAGTTTATCTTTTTTATCCGTAACCCTGCCAATAATGGCTGCTTGAGTTAAACCCTTTGACTTGAGCTTATCGACATATTCCGCAGCATCTTCTTCACGAATTGAAACGAGAAGACCGCCAGAAGTAATCGCATCACAAAGGACAAGCTGTTCTTCAGGAAGAATATCTTCGTAAACGACGTCATCTAGTAACCATTTATGATTGGACTTGGATCCTCCAGGAACGACGCCGTCTTTCGCTAATTCAATTGCCCCTTCAAGTAGAGGAACTTGACTGAATGAAACCTCGAAACTAACATCACTACCGCGTGCCATTTCACTTCCATGCCCA
The DNA here is from genome assembly GCF_044762155.1 of Neobacillus sp. NPDC097160. Taxonomy (NCBI): domain Bacteria; kingdom Bacillati; phylum Bacillota; class Bacilli; order Caryophanales; family Bacillaceae; genus Neobacillus; species Neobacillus sp. NPDC097160. The sequence continues at coordinate 132,160 of NZ_JBIWDU010000005.1, forward strand.
AGTAAGCCAAATCCGGTTACATCGGTTACGGAATGTGGCTGATAGTTCATTAACACTTCTGCAGCAGTTTTATTTAGCATGGCCATTGTTTCGGTAACCACTTGTTCTTGCTGAGGGGTTACCACGCTTCTTTTTATCCCTGTGGTCAGGATACCGACACCGATTGGTTTGGTCAAAACAAGTAAATCACCAGGTTTTGCCCCGACATTTTTCCATACCTTATCAGGGTGAACAATGCCTGTAACCGAAAGTCCAAACTTAGGTTCTTGATCATCAATCGAATGACCACCGACTGTAATTGCGCCCGCTTCCTTTACTTTATCAGCAGCACCTCTTAGTATTTCAGAGAGCATTTCTGCGCCCAGCTTTTTAATTGGGTAACCGACAATATTTAATACGGTTTTCGGTTCTCCCCCCATTGCGTAGACATCACTTAAGGCATTTGCGGCCGTTATTTGTCCAAACATATATGGGTCATCAACAATTGGTGTAAAGTAGTCAACCGTCTGAATCAGTGCAATCGAGTCCGTTAATCGATATACCCCTGCATCATCAGATGTATCAAGTCCCACTAGTAATTCGGGAACAGGTTCTTGTTTTGGTAATAGACGCAAAACTTGCGCCAGGTCCTCTGGACCAATTTTGCAGCCTCAACCAGCTTTTGTGGATAATGAGGTTAGGCGTATTTTTTCTTGTTCACTCAACATGTCCACCTCCATTTTTATAGTATAACTCTTTAAAAATAAAACCGCACTAATCGTGCAGAACAATTGCGTTACAATAGGGGATAGGATAAGATATTTTTACTATCTTGATGTAGGAATGTCACGTTTTGGAGGTTGAAAGTATGAAGAATTACCATGTGGTTGTTGAATTTTGCATGCAATGAAACTATGCACCAAAAGCCGCGAGTTTCGCGGAGGAACTGTTTAACCATTTTTATCGAAACATTCAAAAGCTAGAACTTATCCCTAGTTCGGGCGGTGCTTTCGAAGTAACGGTCAATGGAGAAAAGATTTATTCGAAGCTTGATACAGGTATGTTTCCAGATACAGTAGAAATGATTAAAATCATCGAGTCAAAATAAAGCTAACCCTCATACCGTTTGGATATGAGGGTTTATAAATTTCTGATAATGTTATTATGTTAACTCAGTTAAAAAAATCCCTCACACTTAAACTTAAGGCAGGGTAATAAATCTGTTCTTACATGAACCTTTTTCTGTCTTTGAAATAAAAACCTCTAATATGCCATTTGTAAACGTCGCGGTAACTTCTTGTCTCGTGATGTAAAATGGAAATTCAATCACACGACTCTTTTTGTGATGATTCGCTGAAGGGGGATACCTTAATGCAGAAATCCTTAATTTTTTTTCTTCTATATATACCTTTATTTCCGATGCTTCAAATTCGCTTAAAATCGCTTCGACAATCCATTCCTTTTCTGTCTCATAAAGATCGATTTGGAATTGAGTCTGATCATAGTACGAAGTAAGTGGGTCTAGAAAATAGTTTTCCAGCCATTTTTCCACTAAATCAAAATCAAAGGATTGAATTTGTTGCTGTTTCTTTTTTATCATTTCCGATCCCCCTTGCTCGGTTCATTTTATTCATTCCGTCCAAAAATGTGAAACTCCTATGGTATAATAGGGCATAAGTAGGATAAGAGAAGGAGTTTTTTTCGTGAAAGAATGGTTACGTTCAATTCCAGCCGTCCATGAGCTTCAAAATCATGATGAATTTTTTAATCTTCTTAACGAGTGTCAGCTTGATCATTCACAGCTTACAAAACAATTAAAAGAAATCCTTGAGCAAGTTAGGGAATCCATCCTAAATAACCAATGGCATGGAGCCATGCCGGGTTCTAACCAGTTTATTGATGGGTTGTTTAGAACTCTAAAAACGAAAGTAAATAAACAATTTTCCTTTACGATTGAAAAAGTAATCAATGCTACGGGCACTATTTTACATACGAATCTTGGCAGGGCAAGATTAAGCGAGAACGCGATTGATCATGTGGTTGAAACCGCAAGAAATTATTCAAATCTTGAATATAAATTAACAGAAGGAGAACGCGGCTCGCGCCATAGTCATGTGGAAGGGCTGCTTAAAGAAATTACCGGTGCTGAGGCAGCGATGGTCGTCAATAACAATGCTTCTGCCGTTTATCTTGTTTTAAGGGCATTGGCAAAAAATAAAGAGGTTATTGTTTCGAGAGGACAGCTTGTTGAAATCGGCGGCTCCTTTCGCATCTCCTCCATCATGGAGGAAAGTGGAGCCACACTGAAAGAAGTAGGGACAACCAATAAGACACATCTATACGATTACGAGAATGCCGTTTCTCCTGAAACAGCGATGGTTATGAAGGTCCATACAAGTAACTTTAAGGTTGTGGGGTTTACAAAATCTGTTGAAACGGAAGAACTTATTAATTTTACAAAAAAATTGGATGATGTCATTTTTTATGAGGATCTAGGCAGTGGTGCACTATATGATTTCCGGAAGCATGGAATTGGTGACGAACCGATCGTGAAAGAGATCATCGAATTAGGGGCAGATGTGGTGACCTTTAGTGGAGATAAGCTCCTTGGCGGCCCACAGGCAGGGATTATTGCCGGAAAAAAAGAAATTATTGACCGATTAAAAAAACACCAGCTAGCAAGAGTTGTTCGGGTTGATAAGATGACGTTAGCTGCACTCGAAGGAACGTTAATTGACTATGCCCGCGGCGAAAATGCCATGAAAAATATACCGGTCATTCGTGATTTGTTAGTTTCTGTTAATGAATTAGACGAAAGATCGAAGGTATTTGTTACAAAGTTGTTACAAAGGACAAACGGCTTTCATGCAAAAATTTTTCACGATGAAAGCCAAGTGGGCGGGGGAACGATGCCTGATGTCGTGCTCCCGACGATGGTCATAGCCCTAAAACATGATTCACTTTCTGCAGAACAGCTTGCTAGAAAACTTCGAACAGAATCGAAACCAGCTATCATTGCACGTATCCAAAAAGAAGAATTTATACTTGATCTTAGAACCGTTACTCCAGAAGAGGAAGATATTTTGCTCGAAGCTTTAATTACCGTAAGTAAATCATAATTAATCCGCTCCAGCCAGTATTAGGGCTGGAGCATTTTGAAATAATGAGTATTTTAGGTTTCGGCTTTGAGAATTGTCTAGCTCCAGTACCCTAGCAGCTAGTGTCCTTCGCTCTCCGCCCTACGATAAGTCAACATCGAATCGCCTTCGGCACTTCGTGTTTCCTTTATCTCAGTTGGAGCGCTCCAGGCCATACGCCGCTGACGAGGGCGCTTACGCTTTTCTTATTACATATCATGATGGGAATTGTGTTTTGCCCGGGTATGGTTGCGATTCTTCACCTTATGTGAACCGCTAAGTGGTTCTGGCTGGCCGGACTGCTTAGGCGCATTTTTCCGCATATCTTTACCATCGTTTTTGTTCATTTTTCATCCCTCCTCATCAATTAGGATGCAATGAATGCATCTTTTTATGCCCGAATATTTTTTCGCATTCTGTGCAATTTAATGGGTAAACAAAATGAAGGAGTGAGAAAGAATTATGCAAAAATTTCCTTACAACAAGGACAAGCAACAGGCATTTCAAGCGGCACAACAAGGTTATGAGGAAGCTCAAGGGCTTTTCGAGACAATCGTAAGTGACAGTGCCAGTTATGGACATCAACTGAAGCATTTAAAGAACGAAGTAAATGAAGCGTATCAGCAAATAGAAAATGCTCTTGAAGTCGCATCAGAAACTCAAAGAGCGCAATTAGAACAGTTCCAACAGGATTTACAAAATATCGTTTCGGAAGTGAATCAAACAGAATAAAAAAAGCAGGAGGGGAGATCCCCTTCCTGTTTTTACTGATTCTTCTTCCTCTTTTTATTGTTCATTCTCTCCATAGCGGTTAATTCCGGTTCCCTTGCCAATTCCTCGTTGAAACCAGCGCCTTTTCCTTGGGATTTAGCAGAATTCATTCCCGGAATTACATGATTAGACTTTCGTTTGACCACTTCATTCACCTCCCAATACTGTTACTATTTCCTTTATATCTTGAAAAATGACAATGAAAAAGTTTTTTGAGATAATAATAAAGAAGATGAGTATTTTCCCAAATCCAATTCCATTCTAGTGTTAATGCGATTTTCACAATATTCCGAACAAATTACATAAAAAACATAAGAAAAACTTATCAATCACAATAACTTTCTTGTTATTTACTTATGTAAAAGGTTGTATTAAGATTAGAATTGTGAGAAAAGTTATACTGGATGGGAAAATTCAAACTTTTCGACTTTTCGTTTATTTTGTTTTATTATGACGAATGAAGGGGGTTTTTTACACATGGTAAAAAACGATGTATTTAACGCACGTGCTTCCTTTGAAGCAAACGGTAAACGCTACCACTATTACCGATTAAGCGCACTTGAAGAGGCAGGTATTGGCAAGGTATCCAAATTGCCATATTCTGTAAAGGTCTTACTTGAATCTGTACTTCGCCAATATGATGGCCGTGTAATCACAAAAGAGCATGTTGAAAACTTATCAAAATGGGGAACAGATGAGTTGAAAGAAGTGGATGTTCCATTTAAACCGGCTCGTGTTATCTTGCAAGACTTTACGGGTGTTCCGGCAGTTGTTGACCTGGCTTCTTTAAGAAAAGCAATGGCAGACCTTGGCGGCGACCCTGACAAAATCAATCCGGAGAAAACGGTTGACCTAGTTATTGACCACTCCGTACAAGTTGATGCATATGGAACAGCTGATTCTTTACGAATCAATATGGATTATGAATTCGAACGCAATGCAGAGCGTTACCAGTTCTTAAGCTGGGCACAGAAATCTTTTAACAACTACCGTGCGGTTCCACCTGCAACTGGTATTGTTCACCAAGTTAACCTTGAGTATTTAGCGGATGTTGTCCATGTTGCTGAAACTGACGGTGAATTAGAAGCATATCCAGATACATTAGTTGGTACTGATTCCCACACGACCATGATCAACGGTCTTGGTGTTCTTGGATGGGGCGTAGGCGGTATTGAAGCAGAAGCAGGTATGCTTGGTCAGCCTTCTTATTTCCCAGTTCCAGAAGTAGTTGGAGTTAGATTAAATGGGGAACTTCCAAACGGTGCAACGGCAACAGACCTTGCCCTTAAAGTAACACAAGTTCTTCGTAAACATGGTGTTGTAGGTAAATTTGTTGAATATTTTGGTGCGGGTGTTTCTTCATTACCACTTGCTGACCGTGCAACGATTGCCAACATGGCCCCTGAATACGGTGCGACATGTGGTTTCTTCCCAATTGATGATGAATCACTAGCATATATGCGCTTAACAGGCCGTGATGAAGAGCAAGTTAAGGTTGTAGAAGAATATTGCAAAGCAAACGGACTATTCTTCGATCCATCATTTGAACCGGTTTACACTGATGTAATCGAAATTGACCTTACTGAAATTGAGGCAAATCTTTCTGGACCTAAACGTCCACAAGATTTAATTCCTCTTTCAAAAATGAAACAAGAGTTCGTAAATGCTGTTTCTGCACCACAAGGAAACCAAGGCTTCGGTTTACAAGCTGATGAGCTTGAAAAATCAGCTACGGTTAAATTCCAAAATGGCGACGAAACGGACATTAAAACAGGTGCAGTAGCGATCGCATCGATCACAAGCTGTACAAACACTTCAAACCCATATGTTTTAGTGGGTGCAGGGCTTGTTGCGAAAAAAGCGGTTGAACTTGGAATGGAAGTTCCTAAGTTTGTTAAAACTTCTTTAGCCCCTGGTTCAAAGGTTGTAACTGGATACCTTCGTGATTCCGGATTACTTCCATACCTTGAGCAAATCGGCTTCAACCTTGTTGGTTATGGCTGTACAACATGTATCGGTAACTCCGGTCCATTAAAAGAAGAAATTGAAAAAACAATTGCGGAAAACGATCTTTTAGTTACGTCTGTCCTTTCAGGTAACCGTAACTTTGAAGGACGTATTCATCCGCTTGTAAAAGCGAACTATCTTGCTTCACCACCACTTGTTGTGGCATACGCACTTGCTGGTACAGTAAACATCGATTTTGCTACAGAAGCAATTGGTAAAGATAAAGACGGCAATGATGTCTTTTTCAAGGATATCTGGCCATCTACTGCAGCGGTAAATGATGTTGTTAAACGCACGGTTACACCTGAATTATTCCGTAGAGAATACGAGAACGTGTTCGGTGACAACGAGCGTTGGAACGAAATCCAAACTAGCAATGAGCCACTTTATACTTGGGATGAAGATTCAACCTACATTGCAAATCCACCATTCTTTGAAGGTTTATCACCAGAACCAGGTGAAGTAGAACCGTTAACAGGATTACGTGTTGTAGGTAAGTTTGGTGACTCAGTTACAACTGACCATATTTCACCAGCAGGAGCAATTGGTAAAAATACACCAGCCGGTAAATACTTGCTTGAAAAAGGCGTTCAGCCTCGCGACTTCAATTCTTACGGATCACGCCGTGGAAACCATGAAGTCATGATGCGTGGAACATTTGCCAACATTCGTATTCGTAACCAAATCGCACCAGGTACAGAAGGTGGCGTCACAACTTACTGGCCAACTGGCGAAGTTACTTCTATCTACGATGCTTGTATGAAGTACAAAGAAAACGGCACTGGCTTGATTGTTCTTGCCGGTAAAGATTACGGAATGGGTTCTTCACGTGACTGGGCTGCTAAAGGTACAAACCTTCTTGGCATCAAAACAGTTCTTGCTGAAAGCTTTGAACGTATTCACCGTTCTAACCTTGTGTTAATGGGTGTGCTTCCACTTCAATTTAAAGAAGGCGAAAATGCTGAAACACTTGGTTTAACTGGTAAAGAAACTATTGACGTTCAAGTAGATGAAAAGGTAAAACCACGTGATCTTCTAAAAGTAACAGCTACAGACGAAGCTGGTAACAAGAAAGAATTCGAAGTACTTGTTCGTTTCGACTCTGAAGTTGAAATTGATTACTACCGTCACGGCGGAATCCTGCAAATGGTTCTTCGTGAAAAATTACAAGGATAATGAGCTTTAAACACCATGTCACTTCTGGCATGGTGTTTTTTATAGAAACTGATTGACAATTTACATGATTCTTTAATAAAATATGAATATCAAACGAAAAGGAATGGTAAAGAGGCATGAAGTTATAATCTTATTTTTTCAGAACATGATTCGTATACACGAAAAATGATGAACCTGAAGAATAGGATTAGTTTGTCCTTTTTATGTCCTTATCGTAATACCATTTAACCAAACCTTTCAAAGGTTTATTTGGTGAACTATATTTAAATGGTTATCTATGATTCCTACTGACATAACTCTCTTCAGGTTCGTATGAAGGGGGTTTTTTTATGTTTAATAAACAAACATCAAATTCAGTTATAATAAATGTTAAGGGTTTAGAAAAAAGCTTCAACCTGCAAAAAATCTTGGACAATATCCACTTCGAAATGAAAAATGGCGAAAGGATTGGATTAGTCGGACTAAACGGAACGGGTAAAACCACATTAGCCAATCTCATTTTTGGCAAGACTTTACCGGACAAAGGTTTTATTGAGAAACCCAACGATATAAAAATAGGATACCTTACACAGTCGATTGACTATGAAGTAAATGATTTTCATGAAATTATGTCGGAAGCAGCGGAAAATGAACTATTTCAGCATGCCAGTGAGCTGGGACTGCGAAAAGTATCTGACTGGGAGGATAACCGCCTATCCCATTTAAGCGGTGGGGAAAAGCTAAAGCTTGCACTTTCAATGGTTTGGGCTTCAAAACCGGATTTATTAATCTTGGATGAACCAACTAATCACATGGATTTTACTGGAATTAAATGGCTGACCGCCGAATTAGAAAAGTTTCATGGACCGGTTTTGATAATTTCACACGACAGGCATTTTTTAGATCAAACGGTTAATCGAATATTTGAATTAGAGAATGGTAAGGTTCATTTTTACAATGGACATTACAGTGATTATCGGAAGGAAAAACAGCTCCGCCTTGAAAATCAACGTCACCAATACAATGTTCAGCAGCGCCAAATTGAAGAAATTGACTCGCAAATGGAGCAATTAAAATCGTGGTCGGAAAAAGCCCATCGAAATTCTACTAAACAAGAGGGTTTTAAGGAATATCATCGGGTTAAGGCAAAAAAGCGCGACAGTCAGGTGAAATCGAAAATGAAGCGCCTGCAAAATGAGTTGGAAAAACAAAGGATAGAGAAACCCCTTGAAGAAGTAAAGATTCGATTCGAATTTGATCACCATGGTAAAAGGGGGAAACGCATTATTGAAGCAAAAATGGTCACTAAGGTGTTCGAAGACAGGCCCCTGTTTCAAGATTCCCATTTTTACATTACACAAGGTGAACGCATTGGCCTTTTAGGTGATAATGGCTGTGGAAAAACGACGTTGATAAAAATGATTATTGGAACGGAAGCACCTTCAAAAGGAGAGGTGTGGAAGAGCGATTCCATCCAAATTGCCTACTTAAGCCAAGATGTTACTGATTTACCTATTGATAAATCGGCAATAGAAGCACTGGGCTATACGGATAGGGAAAGTATTTTTAAGGCAAGAACATTACTTGCTAATTTAGGTTTAAAAGAAGGACATATTACTAAGCCAATAAGGGCCTTAAGTTTGGGAGAACGGACGAGAGTTAAGCTGGTTGATATGTTAATGCGGGATTATGATGTTCTTATTTTGGATGAGCCAACCAATCATCTTGATTTACCGAGCAGGGAACAGCTTGAAAAAACATTAAGTGAGTTTACCGGGACAATTATTACCGTTTCCCATGATTATTACTTTCTAAATAAACTTTGTGATCGGCTGCTCGTGTTTGAAAATCAACAGATAAAGCGAGTCGAAATGAAGCCAGAGGAGTTTCTTAATAAAAAGTCAAAGGATAACATCAATGAAACACTTCTAGTGATTGAAAACAAGATTGCCGCAATCTTGGGGGAATTATCGATCATTGATCAAAAAGACCCGAAATATCAACAATTAGACAAGGAATTTAATGAACTTATTAAGCAAAAACGTGCGCTCATGAAGTAATCATGGAAAAAAGGGCAGGAAATCCTGCTCTTTTTCGTTTGAAATTGTAACTAACCTCGATGAAATTAATTTTATTTGCGAAAGTAAGCTGTTTGTTTGCGAAAGGACCTCATTTGTTTGCGAAACTACCCGTTTTATTTGCGAAACATCATTTACCCTCGATATCGGCGAATTTTTCAATAATGAAAAGTATTGCATATGTCATGAAAATTGTTAAAATTACATGGGTAGAAGTATGTGGAAGAAAGTGAATATTAGTTACACACTATACATATGTTCAGGAGATGATTACTCATGGAAAACACCTATTTACAGTCCGTTTCCTATGAAAACGGTGTATTAAAAATATTAGATCAAACGAAAATTCCGAATGTAACCGAATTTCTCGAAATCACCAAAATTGAAGATGCCTGGGACGCAATCAAACAATTAAAGGTCCGTGGCGCACCGGCAATTGGAATTGCCGCGGCTTATGGGTTAGTGGTAGGTATCAAAGATGCCCCTGAGAATTCATTTGAAGATTTTTACGCTTTTTTTAAACAACAATACGATTATTTGGCCACTTCACGTCCTACAGCTGTTAATTTATTTTGGGCCTTAAAGCGGATGGACGAGAGGGTAACAAAAGAAAAAGATGAGCCTGTATCCAAAATTAAAGAAGCATTAGAGCAAGAGGCTCATTTTATCCGCAATGAAGATGAGGAAGTATGCCGAACCATCGGCGAGCATGCATTAACACTTTTAAACGACGGAATGGGAATCCTTACCCATTGTAATGCCGGCGGTATCGCCACAGCAAGATATGGGACAGCTCTTGCGCCACTTTACTTAGCAAAAGAAAAAGGCTGGGATATTAAAGTCTTCGCAGATGAAACAAGACCACTTTTACAAGGTGCACGCTTGACGGCCTGGGAGCTGATGCAAGCGGGGATTGATGTCACTCTTATCACTGATAATATGGCGGCAATGGTCATGCACAAGGGATGGGTTCAGGCAGTCATTGTCGGCTGTGACCGGGTTGCAGCCAATGGGGATGTAGCTAACAAAATTGGAACCTACGGAGTAGCACTGCTTGCAAAAGCACACAATATTCCTTTTTATGTAGCAGCACCACTATCCACCATCGATTTAGCAACAAAAACCGGTTCTGATATTCCAATTGAGGAACGTGAAGCAGCTGAAATCACTGAAGGTTTTGGGAAAAGAACAGCCCCTGAAGGTGTGAAGGTGTTTAATCCGGCATTTGATGTCACGCCACAAGAGTTAATTACGGCTATTATCACAGAAAAGGGTATACTAACAGGAAACTTTCAAGAAGAACTGCCAAAACTTTTTCAATGAAAACGTGGAAAGCTGGTTGCTTATGATTACGGAAATTAAATATAAGAAACAAATTTGCGATATAGGAAAAAGGATTTACGACAAGGGCTTTGTCGCGGCCAACGATGGCAACATTTCCATTCGGATTAGTAATAATGAATTTCTCATCACACCAACAGGTGTCAGTAAAGGATCTCTGACACCTGAAATGATCATCAAAGTGGATGGGCAAGGGACGGTACTTGAAGGGGATTACCGGCCAACATCCGAAATGAAAATGCATCTTCTTGTCTATCAAGAACGGCCAGACATCCAAGCAGTAGTCCATGTTCATCCACCGTATGCCACGGCATTTGCGATAGCGGGCATCCCATTGGATCAGGCGATTATGCCGGAATCCGTTGTCTATCTTGGGACCATACCTGTTGCCGAATATGGGACCCCTTCAACAGTAGAAGTTCCAAATGCCATAAAAACTTACGTACACGAGCATCAAGGTGTGCTGTTGGAAAACCATGGTGCCTTGACTTGGGGTAAGGATTTAGAACATGCGTATTATTTAATGGAATCGTTAGAGTTTACGGCGAAAATTAATTGGATTGCGAAACAGCTAAAGGGAGACCGAGAGCTTTCGAAAAATCATGTGCAAACACTGGTGGAGATGAAAGCGGAAATGGGTATAAAAGGGAAGTCACCATTGGGCACAGACACCCCGGAAGGCGTCCATGCGAAAAAAGTTACCCATTCGCGTGAACAAGTATTATCGCAACAAGATTTGAACTCAATTGTTGAAAGGGTCACCAAAAATATCTTAACCGAATTGAAAAAACATCTTTAGAAAGAAAGCAAGCGAAACCAATGCTTGCTTTCTCCATTTATTTCAAAAAAAAGGATTACGCAAATTGTCACAGTTTCGGCATATACAAGTTTTGTTTCAACTAGGTTTATAGTGTAAAATCAAGGAAGCAGAATGACGAATAAAGGAGGATTTCGGGGATGATCAAAAAAGTTATTGCTGCCGTGGTATTGGTTACCTTACTAACTGTAGCAATCGTTCAGGCAATGGATAAAAAGACAGAAGCACCCGAAACGACAAGCCAGGCAACGGTCAATAAAGAAGGTCTTTCAATCGGGGCAAAGGCACCTGATTTTGAACTAAAAACATTGACAGGGGAAACGGTTAAGCTTTCAGATTTAAAAGGAAAAAAGGTAATGCTAAACTTTTGGGCTACTTGGTGTGGGCCATGTAAAGCAGAAATGCCGGAAATGGAGCAATTCTCTAAACAAATTGGTGATGATACTGTCATTTTGGCGGTTAACATTGATCCGCAATTAGATGTCCAAGCGTTTGTCGACGAATATAAAATTACTTTTCCAATCCTTCTTGATGCCGAAGATAAAGTAAATGAAACCTACCAAATTATATCGATCCCAACTACCTATTTTATTGATAGCAAAGGGATTATCAAGAATAAATTTATCGGCACCATGAAACTCGATAATATGAAAGACTACACAAAAAAATTAAACTGAAGCACAGGTTGGAAACAAAACGAGAGATATTGGTAATCCAATATCTCTTTATTTTTTTATAAAAATTAAAATACGATATAATTTTCAAAAAGTTGTAATAATTGCAACCGTTTCCGGGCATAATAACTGTTACAATAGGTAATAAGGAAGGTGATACCAATGAGAAAACCTAGAAAACGTTCTTTCGCTGAACTTGTATCAGAAAATAAATCTCAACTTTTAAAAGATCGTGCTGCGATGGAAAAGATTGAGCAGCGCCTAGAAGAAAAACGCCTCGGCAAAGCGGAGTAACCGCAAAAGTTTTCCAATCATCGTTTTCCTCTCCTTTGGGCAAAATGTACATAAGGAGGGATTATGACATGAGTAATGAATCAGGTTATAAAACAAAACGATTTAAACCAGATCATATTGGAACACAACCCCGCGGATTCGGCGGAAATAAGGGCAAAAAGATGCAAGATACTTCTGGCAAACATGCCCAAGTGATGCAAACTAAAGGCGAATAATTATGGATATAAGACCCATTTGGCCTAGCCAGCGGGTCTTTTTTGTTTCTTTTCCATTAAATTAATGTGATATTTTTTCACCACCGATACAAACTATATTTGTACCAATTACAACATGAGGAGGAATAATATCATGGCCTATAATAATCAACCGAAACCGGATGATCGCAGTGATAATGCAGAAAAGCTTCAGTCGATGATTGCTGATACAACGGAAAATATTCAAAAAGCAGAAGAATCCATGCAATTTACCGATAGTGAGCAACAGCGCCAGCAAATTGAAGCGAAGAACCAGCGTCGACGGGAGAGCATCGAATCCTTCCAAGCTGAACTTCAAGATGAAACTTAAAAACATGCAAATGTAAAAAGGGCCAAATAGGTCCTTTTTTTATTATAATAGCAATTATTTCGTCTATCGATAGCCCTTATGGTAATATTAAAAGGAATTTTCGAAAAAGAAGTGATGAGATTGAACCAACAAGGAAACCAGCTTTCAAGAAGCAATCAGCAAATGAAACAATGGGAAAAAGAACTGAACGAAACAGGAGTTATCATAAATGAGAGCCAGTTAATTACCGCCTTAAGTTATGAGTCAAATCCAATAACACAATCAAAACTGTTAACCTTAGCCGCTCTTTCACGGCTTGGACGAAACAAGGAGGATTCATTAGGTGCTGTTTGGCTTGAAAAAGCAGTAAAGCTTCATCCTGAAAATCAAAAAGCTAAGGAATATATGGCTCAGACCGATTGGAAAAAGATGCAAAACCTTCTATCTTCGCTCTTTTTTCCATCACTCCGGGAAACGGATAATCGAACAGCAAAAAAGAAAACAGCGGAGCAATTTATAGAGATTTGTCAAAGTTTTTTAGCCGATGCAGAAATCATGCAGCAAGATTTACAAGCGATGGTAGATCTTACTTCAACAATGGTAAATAATGAACTTTTTCAACGATATCAAAAGCTTGACGATTTACTTACGTCGGCAATTGAGGAAACAAGCAGCCTGTTAAAAGCAGCGGAAGAATACGATCAATCGATTACCGGTGTTTTTCATACCTCAACCTATTATGAAGAATTGAAATTACATATGGCGAATGTAGAAGAAATCAAACAGATGTGGCAGCAGCAATTTCTTGAAGTAGACCTGGTAGTCCCATCAACAGAAAATGCCCTAGAACACTTGAATAACATGATTGGAATGGATTTGGTAAAAAAACGGGTAAATGACTTTTACCGGTTTTTAAAATACCAAAAACATCGAAAGGAACTCGGTTTTCAAATAAAAGACGAACTAAGTCTTCACATGATCTTAACTGGGAATCCAGGTACAGGAAAAACGACTCTGGCGAGGTTGATGGCAAAGATCTATCATGAACTCGGTGTCTTGCCCCGAGAAGAAGTCATTGAAACAGACCGCTCGCAGTTAGTCGGTTCATTTGTGGGGCAAACGGAAGAAAACGTCCGGGCCATCGTCGAACGTTCGATCGGCGGCGTGTTATTTATTGACGAAGCCTATAGTCTAAAACGGGAAGGCCAAACAGGAAATGATTATGGGCAGACAGCAATTGATACTCTTGTTTCACTCATGACTGGCAGTGAGTATGGCGGGAAATTCGCGATCTTTTTAGCTGGCTATCCGGAAGAAATGCGCTCCTTTTTGGATGCCAATCCCGGATTGCGCAGCCGTTTTCCACAGTCCAACTTTATCCATTTACCCAATTACTCGAATGAGGAGTTAATCCAGATTGCGGAGAAAGTTGCGCAAGAGAATGATTATTTTTTAACCGAAGAATCAAAGATTGAAATAAACCACCGGCTTGATCAAGAACGAGTCGACGACACCTTTGGAAATGCAAGGACAGTCCGCAATATCGTGCTGGATGCGATTTTTAAAAAGGGAGCAGATGATCATCCAAAGTTTAAGAACGAAATTTTAGACTATATGCTGCTAAATAAAGAGGATTTTCTCACCGAAAAAGAGAATATTGCTGAATCAGCACAAGATAAGTTGAACCGCTTAATTGGTCTCGAATCATTAAAAGTGGAAATAAGAACACTCATTTCATTTGTAAAAATGCAGCAGTTTAGACGAAAAAGAGGATTGCCAACGGTACCTATTCAACTTCATTCCGTTTTCACCGGAAACCCGGGTACAGGTAAAACAACGGTTGCTAAAATCTACTCAGAGTTTTTAAAGGAATGCGGAATTTTAAAAAGGGGTCACTTAATCGTTGCCAGCAGGGCTGATTTTGTGGCTGGGTATGTCGGTCAAACAGCAGCTAAAACAAAGAAAAAGATTCGGGAAGCGCTTGGCGGCGTTCTATTTATTGATGAGGCTTATTCATTACTCAGTCATTCAGCTGGTGATTTTGGTAAAGAAGTCATTGATACACTCGTGGATGAAATGACAAAGCAAAATGATAATCTGGTGGTGGTGCTGGCAGGTTATCCAAATGAAATGGATCAACTGCTTGAAAGCAATCCTGGACTTCGCTCTAGGTTTAAAAAATTCTTCCTCTTTCCGGATTATTCTCCTGAAGAACTGCTCGATATTATGTCAACTTACGCAGAAACCTTTCAATACCAACTAACAGTGGACGCAAAGGATCTATTAATTCAGACTATGGAAGCGGAAGTGTTCAAAGGAAACGGTCGTTTTGCCACAAACTTGGTCGATGAAATGATTCAAGCGCAAGCCTTAAGATTAATGGATATTGAAGAGGACGAAAACCTATTTGAAAAATCTATGTTTCTAGAAGAAGAAGATGTAAAAATAGCCTTAACTAAAATGTAAGCTAGTAGGCATCGAAAGGAACGTTGTTTGTGGAAAATTATTTTGTTTCGACAAGAGAAATACAGCTTTATTATGCAGATACAGATATGATGGGTGTCATTTATCATGCCAATTATTTAAAATTTTTCGAGCTAGGAAGGACCGGGTTTATCGAAGACATTGGATATAGTTATTTATCGATGGAAGAAATGGGTTATTACGCTCCAGTCTATGATATCCAGATAACATACAAAAAACCATTACGATATGGAGATCAAGCCTTTGTAAGGACTTGGGTTGAATTAAATGATGGCATTAAGACCATTTACGGCTACACGATTGTAAACGGGAATGAAGAAGTATGTGCCGTGGGGACATCTACGCACATTATTGTCAAAAAAGATAATTTCAGACCAACTTCATTTAAAAAGGCTTTTCCGGAATGGTACTTAAAATACGAAGAAATTAAGAAATAATAATTCAAGAAATGCCTCAAAGTCTACTGCATGTGAGGTGAAAAGATTGGCCTTTGGCATTAAAAGACACGAAATAATCGAATGGAAAAGAAAAATTGATAGTGGGGAAATTGCCTTTTTAACACATTATTGGCTCGATGACCGCTTTCCAGGAAGTAAGACGGTAACAAAAGTCGGATGTCATGACCTTGAACGATTAGCCGCATGGGGTAAGAAACACGGCTTACAAAAAGAGTGGATCCATCACAGGAAAGATGGCTATTCTCATTATGACTTAATCGGTGGCAGACAAAAAGAAATTTTGCTTAAAGAAGGTTTACTTGAGCATATTTGGGAAAATCAAACAGGCACACTTGGGAAATAATTTTTTTCAAGTGTGCCTGTTTTTATTTAAGCCGTCCTTTTAATAGAAAAAGCCCCGCATCAACGGAGCCATTGGTTCATATGTTCTTGAATTTCCTTGTATTTTGTCTCAGCATTTGAAAGGCCGTAAGCCCCTGCCTGCTCTAATGGAACGACACGGAAATGATGATACTTTTGACTTGTCACGAAAGTTGGGTAGAAAATAGGGTTGGAAAGCTCAATCGTTTTTCCCTTTTCGGAAACTTTTTTGGTAATTTCTATGGTAGCTAGTCCGCCAATATCCTTATAATCACCATATTGAGCAGAAATGAAATTCCCTAATGAATAGATCACAAACGTCTTCCTGCCATCAGTCGTCTGAATCCATTCCATCGGCTGCAAGACATGTGGGTGGGAGCCGAAGATGATATCGACACCTTCGTTTGCCAGGAAGTTTGCTAAATCCTTCTGATCATTAGTAGGGATTCGCTGATATTCATTTCCCCAATGGATGCTCATTACGACTACATCCGCTTCTTTTTTGGCGCGATAAATTTCATCCTTCATTATTTCACGGTCAATCAGGTTGACGAGATAGTCTTTTCCTTTTGGAACAGGGATCCCATTTGTACCATATGTATAAGCAAGATAAGCAATGGTAATGCCATTTTTTTTGATGATCCGCAATTTCTGACGATCCTTTTCATCAAGGGAACTTCCAACATGTGGTAATCCGATACTTTCTAAATAAGCCGTTTCCGACTGGATTCCTTTTTCCCCTTTATCTAAAGTATGGTTATTTGCTGTGGAAACAATATCGACCCCCGAATGGACGAGTGCATCTGCGACCTCATATGGACTATTGAACTTCGGATAGCCGGAAAGACCCAAATCAAGACCACCTAACATGCTTTCTTGATTTGCCGTTACTACATCTGGCATTTCCAAGAGTGGTTTCACGGGTTCAAACATTGGATCAAAATTATATCCTGCCCCATTAAATGCATCTAAATAGACTGGACTATGAATAAGAATATCTCCTATTGCTCCAATGGTTACTTTTTCTGTTATATCGCGATTGACATTGATGGATGGCCGTGGCTTATGTTCCTTAGGAGAATAAACCTTGTCATCTTTTTCATCAGCTTGCTTTTGCTGAATTAGCACGACTGCAGCTGTAACAATACATACCAAGATAATAATAACTGATGGAATAATGGCCTTTTTCTTCATATGATCTCCTTTTAAAATCAAGTCATCAAGCAAATTATTTTTTACCTTATTGATAATACTATATTATAATTATGAATAATTTTAAAATTAATCTCATGAAATAAAAAAAGCTATAAAAGAACCGCTCTCGGTTCATTTATAGCCATTTTATTTTTGGTTCCGTTTTATTCATGATTCTTGTAATATTTGCCCGGTGCCGGTAAATGACAAATGATGCCATTAAGAAAACAACGATGAGTAAAGGTATGTCCCATTCGTGAACAAACCCTGATATTACTGCAAATAAAATAGCGGTAATCCCAGCAATCATGGAAGATAAAGATACATATTTTGTTATGTATAAGCTGATAAAGAAAGCCGCTAAGACCGTTAAAAACATTATTGGTCCGCAAAATAACACGACACCGCCAGAAGTGGCAACTGCCTTACCACCGCGAAATCCAGCAAAGATGGGATAAGTATGTCCAACAACGGCAAAAACACCAGCCAGTAATGGATTTATATCAATCGAAAAGAGTACAGGTAAGGATGCAGCTAACGTCCCCTTCAATATATCTGCGAGCGTAACCACTAATCCAGCCTTCACACCAAGTGTTCGAAAGGTATTGGTCCCCCCTAAATTACCGCTCCCATGTTCGCGAATATCCGTTTTGTAAAAAACCTTGCCAATAATTAAACCAGATGGAATCGAACCAAGTAAATAGGCAAGGATTAAGACTAAAATAATTTGAACCATTAACGATTTCTCCTTCTATAAAAGATCCAGTTCTTATATTTTAACATGGATTTGCAAAAAAACACTAATTGCTTTTTTATTATGTAGATAATCAGAAGAATAATCTTCTCATTTTACAATTAATACTTTACGATAGAAATAAGGAGGAAAGGATTATGGCTCGGATTGAATTTCAGACTAAAAAAAAATTATCAACGAAATGGATTATAGCAGGGTTAATAGGTGCAATTACCCTCATTCTTTCATCCATTTTTCTATTCTTATATCCATTTGCATCAACGGATAAAAAATCATATTTTCAGGGTGATCATCCAATCCTGTTCAATGGGAAGCAGCAAGGGAATGCCTTATTCGAAGGGAATACATTTTTTGTTCCACTAAAATTTTTAAAGGATCATATCGATAGCGCCATTATGTATGATGAAAAATCAAATTCGGTAATCATTACTACCAGTGATAAGGTTGTCCAAATGCCGACAGATTCTTTAACCTATTTTGTTAATCAAAAGGAGGTTAATTTACAACTGTCACCCATTATCGCAAGGAATGGTGAAACGTTTGTGGCGCTTGATTCGATTCTTTCTTTTTTCCCAATTCAATATAAGAAATTGCCAGAAAGTGAGGCCATTTGGATTCAACAAGATGGGGAGAAATACGAGAATGGGAGATTGACAGAAAAAGATATTAACAAAGATAATATTCGACTGCGAATCGAACCTTCTTGGCGATCCCCCTACACAGCTGAAATGGCTAAAAATGAACCCATTACCATCGAAGCAGAAAAGGAAGATTTTTATCTTGTTAGAAAAGCGAACGGAATCAGTGGGTATATAAAAAAGGATTATGTCGATAAGAAAGAAACAGTAAAAATCGAGATACCAAGGCAAAGCAAAACCTTTTCAATGCCAAAGATCAATGGCTCAGTTCAGTTAACATGGGAAGCCATTTATACGAAAAATCCTGACTCCACTAAAATACCAGAAATGGCTGGTGTGAATGTCGTGTCCCCTACATGGTTCTCCCTTGCTGCTATTGACGGTTCAATTAAAAACCTGGCATCACTTGAATACAGCAAGTGGGCACATTCTAAGGGATATCAAGTATGGGGCGTGTTTTCAAATTCATTTGATCCGATTTTAACACACGAAGCAATGAAGGATTTTGAGACTAGACAAACCATCATCCGGCAATTACTTCACTTCAGCCAGATGTACCAGCTGCAAGGAATTAATTTTGACATTGAAAATGTAAATCAAGTGGATGGACCACTCATTACTCAATTCATAAGGGAGGCTGCCCCTTATCTGCATGAAGCCGGTTTAGTCATTTCAATGGATATTACCTTTTCAGCAGGTAATAATAACAACTGGTCTTCTTTTTATGAGCGAGCAAAACTTGCCCAAATTGCTGATTATCTGATTGTTATGGCCTATGATGAACATACAGGTGCTGCCTCTGGTTCAGGAAGTGTGGCAAGTTTGCCATGGGTTGAGAGAAACCTTGAAAACTTGCTGAAAGAGGTACCAAATGAGAAATTAATCCTTGGAGTCCCATTGTATGCAAGATTATGGAAGGAGCAAACAAATGCGGATGGCACTACTGAGGTAACTGCACAGGCTCTATCTATGGATAAAGTTAAAGCGTGGCTTGCTGAAAAAGGATTGCAGCCAACGTATGATGAAGAAAGTGGTCAAAACTATGCAGAATATGCAGCTTCTGACGAAAACGCCACATATAAAATTTGGATAGAAGATGAATTGTCGTTGAGGAAACGAGCCGATTTAGCTGCAACCTATCAATTGGCTGGAATTGGGACTTGGTCTAGGGTATTCGGCGACTTAAC
This sequence comes from Neobacillus sp. NPDC097160, assembly GCF_044762155.1. NCBI lineage: Bacteria > Bacillati > Bacillota > Bacilli > Caryophanales > Bacillaceae > Neobacillus > Neobacillus sp. NPDC097160. Next base: position 152,031 of record NZ_JBIWDU010000005.1, read on the forward strand.
CGCCTGGACGACATTAAATTTAAATGCTGACAATGTAGTAACCCAAAAATGAGGGAAATAGTAAAGGATCGTTAGGCAGATCCTTTATTATTTCCTTTTTGTTTTTTTAAATTCTCCAAACTAAGAACAATTAACGTCAATTTTATTACAAAAATATGGAGAATTTTCAAACCATTTGTTAATTCATTGAAAGCTGTGTATAGAGCCCCTATAATTTAGATAAAATCAAATAAACAAGCAAAAACCGGCCGAGTCGACACGAATATTGGTCGGTTTGTCTTATATTTTCTTAGTCAAATTTAGGGGGTGAGCACGTATGAAAGATCAATCAGAAATTGAAAAAAATAATCATGACTTGCTAAAAAGGTATGATTTAATGGTACACCAAAATCGGTATTTAGAAAAAAGGGTCCAGGAAGAAGCGGCCAAAAATAAGCAGATGGAAAATCTATTAATCGAACAATCCAGACTTGCGGCCATGGGAGGTATGGTAGCCAGTATAGGGCACCAATGGCGCCAACCGCTAAATAATTTATCGTTATTAATGCATGACTTAAGAGAGGTACTCGAATTTGGCGAAATGAACGAGCAATACATTGATCGATTCACAAGGGAGAGTATGCTCCAAATTAAACATATGTCCCGTACAATAAATGATTTTCGTAAATTCTATAAACCGAATCGGGAAAAAACACTATTTTCCGTTGGAGATTCGATTGAAGAGGCCTTGTCAATCTTTTCTATAAGTTTAAAAAACCATGAGATCCAGGTGGCTTTTGAATACAGGGGACAACAGATGGCCTACGGCTACCCGAATGAATATAGCCAGGTTGTCCTAAATGTTTTAACAAATGCCCGGGACGCCTTTGTTCAAAAGAACATTAGCCATCGAAAACTATCGATAAAAATTAGTGAAACAGGAGAATTCGTTACAGCGGAATTCATTGATAATGCCGGCGGAATCCAGCCGATCCTTCTAAAGAAGGTTTTCGAGCCCTATTTTACCACAAGGGAAAACGGAACTGGTCTCGGCCTATATCTAACAAAGCTGATTCTTGAAAAGATGAACGGCAATATCTCGGTTGAAAACACCAGTGATGGAGCCCGAATCAGCCTATCCGTACCAAAGATTACCGCTGCAATGAAACAGGAACTTGTGTCGGTATAATCATTCAGTTGGAGCGCTCTTCCGCTTTTCTATTGAAAACGTTTTATTATATTTTTATTGTAAAAAGAGGTAAAATAAAGGAAACAATTTATAGGGGTGGTTATCTTGGCAATAGAGAATCCAAGTCGTGAGGAAATTGGTGCTATTTTAAAAAAAGCCAAAAGAATTGCAGTAGTTGGTTTAAGTAATAAACCTGACCGCACTTCTTATCAAGTTTCTGCTGTGATGCAAAAAGCCGGATATGAAATTATTCCAGTAAATCCAACATTTGATGGCGAGATTCTTGGTGTTAAGGCAGTGGCATCCTTAAATGAGATTGAGGGACATGTTGACATCGTAAACGTATTTCGCCGCTCAGAGCAATTGTTTGATGTAGCAAAGGAATTTGACGAAATCGATGCAGACGTCTATTGGGCACAGCTTGGACTAGCGAATGAAGAAGCATATACGTTTTTAAAGGAAAAGGGCTATACAGTTGTCATGGATCGTTGTATTAAGGTTGAACATGCATTAACAAGGAACCTGCCATAACAAATAAACGTCATTTCTCTTCAAAAAAACTGCTGATCATTGGCAGTTTTTTCTTTTTCTTTGCCTAAATTGTGTAAAAAACAAGCGGCCAAATAGGGGTATTTTAAAATACATATTTGCCAAATCGAAATAAATCGCTACAATTAAGCATAGACGCCGCAAGAAATGTGTTAAAATAAAAGTGGCGAACATAAGTTCTATTTACTTAAATAAACGAATACATGATACTTTTAAACGAATAATTTATCAGTTAGTTTTTTTTGTAATGTATGAGAGGGGTATTTTAGTGGCAAGGAATCAGCAAGCTTTTGATTATAATGATGATGCCATACAGGTACTAGAAGGTCTTGAGGCAGTTAGAAAGCGACCTGGAATGTACATTGGCAGCACCGATTCACGCGGCCTCCACCATCTTGTTTATGAGATTGTTGACAACTCAGTCGATGAGGCGCTTGGTGGCTTTGGTGATCAAATCATTGTAAAAATACACAAAGACAATTCCATTAGCGTAATTGATAAGGGACGCGGAATGCCTACAGGAATGCATAAAATGGGGAAACCCACACCTGAGGTCATCTTAACAGTACTTCATGCCGGTGGTAAATTTGGCCAAGGCGGCTATAAGACAAGTGGCGGTCTGCATGGTGTTGGTGCTTCTGTCGTCAATGCGTTATCAGAATCATTAACCGTCACGATTAAACGAGACGGATTTGTTTATGAACAGCGCTTTGAAAATGGTGGTAAGCCTGTGACAACACTAGAAAAAATCGGTAAAACCAATCAATCAGGGACGACGATTCATTTTAAGCCGGACTCGTCTATTTTTTCGACAACTACTTATAACTTCGAAACCTTATGTGAGAGGTTAAGAGAGTCGGCCTTTTTGCTAAAAGGTTTAAAAATTGAAATCCATGACGACCGAAATGACCTTCATGAAGTGTTTCATTATGAAAATGGGATTGAAGCTTTTGTTGAATATTTAAACGAAGAGAAGGATGTCCTTCATGCTGTTGTCAGCTTAGAAGGGGCACAAAATGGGATTGAAGTTGATTTTGCCTTTCAATTTAATGATGGCTATTCGGAAAATGTGCTATCATTTGTCAACAATGTCCGCACTAAGGACGGCGGTACCCATGAGGCAGGCGCTAGAACAGCCATGACTCGGGTATTCAACGATTATGCCCGCAAGGTCTCTTTGTTAAAAGAAAAAGACAAGAACCTAGATGGTTCAGATATTCGCGAAGGGTTATCAGCGATTATATCCGTTAGAATCCCTGAAGAACTGCTCCAATTTGAAGGACAAACGAAAGGGAAACTGGGAACGAGCGAAGCCAGATCGGCTGTTGATGCTGTTGTGTCTGAACACCTCACCTATTTTCTTGAAGAAAATCCTGATATAAGCTCATTGCTCATTAAAAAATCGATAAAAGCCTACCAAGCACGTGAGGCTGCAAGGAAAGCTCGTGAAGATGCACGAAGCGGAAAAAAACGAAAGCGCGGGGAAGCCCTTTTATCCGGTAAACTAACACCAGCACAATCTCGTAATCCGCAAAAAAATGAACTTTACTTAGTCGAGGGTGATTCTGCAGGTGGTTCAGCGAAGCAAGGCCGTGACCGCCGCTTTCAGGCAGTTCTTCCGTTAAGGGGTAAAGTAATCAATACCGAAAAAGCAAAACTGGCGGATATTTTTAAAAATGAAGAAATCAATACAATTATTCATGCGGTTGGCGGCGGCGTTGGTTCTGACTTTAACGTTGAAGATATCAACTATGATAAAATCGTCATTATGACGGATGCCGATACGGATGGTGCACATATTCAAGTATTATTGTTAACATTCTTTTACCGCTATATGAAGCCGCTCATTGAATCGGGCAAAGTGTTTATTGCTCTTCCGCCACTTTATAAAGTAAGTAAAGGGACAGGTAAAAAAGAAATCATTGAGTATGCGTGGAATGATGATGAACTGCAGGGTGCCATCAAAAAAGTCGGCCGCGGCTATATCATTCAAAGGTATAAAGGTCTTGGTGAAATGAATGCCGATCAGCTTTGGGAAACAACAATGGATCCAGAGACAAGAACACTGATCCGAGTGAAAATTGATGATATTGCAAGAGCAGAACGTCGGATTACGACGCTAATGGGTGACAAAGTAGAACCGCGTCGTAAATGGATTGAAAGTAATGTGGCATTTGGTTTGGAAGAAGATGACTCCATTTTAGAAAATGAAAATATTACGGTCTCCGAGGAGGGTTCTGAAGGATGAGTGCAACTGAAAAATTCCGTGACTTGCCTCTAGAAGATGTGCTTGGTGATCGTTTTGGCAGATATAGTAAGTACATTATTCAAGAACGTGCTTTACCGGATGCTAGGGACGGATTAAAGCCTGTTCAGAGAAGAATACTCTATGCAATGCATTTTGAAGGCAATACGTTTGATAAAGGGTTTCGTAAATCAGCTAAAACGGTTGGTAATGTTATTGGTAACTATCACCCGCACGGTGATTCCTCCGTTTATGAAGCAATGGTGCGAATGAGTCAGGACTGGAAGGTTAGAAATGTCCTCGTACAAATGCATGGAAATAACGGAAGTGTCGATGGTGACCCTCCGGCAGCGATGCGTTATACAGAAGCACGGCTGTCAGCGATTTCCGCAGAACTTTTACGCGATATCGAAAAAAATACGGTTGAATTTATTCCAAACTTTGACGATACCGCGAAGGAACCAACCGTCTTTCCAGCGATGTTCCCTAATTTACTTGTGAATGGTTCAACAGGAATTTCAGCGGGTTATGCAACGGATATTCCACCGCACCATCTTGGTGAGGTCATTGACGGAGTCATCATGAGAATGGATCAGCCGGATGCAACGGTTGATGAACTTATGTCGATTATCAAAGGGCCAGATTTTCCAACTGGCGGAATCATCCAAGGGATAGATGGGATTAAAAAAGCCTATGAAACTGGTAAAGGTAAAATTATCGTCCGCAGTAAAGCGGAAATTGAAGAGGTTCGCGGCGGTAAACAGCAAATTGTCATCACGGAAATTCCCTATGAAGTGAACAAGGCAAATCTCGTTAAAAAAATGGATGAATTCCGTCTCGATCGTAAAGTTGAAGGTATCTCTGAGGTTCGTGACGAAACAGATCGGACCGGCCTCAGAATCGTGATTGAGTTAAAAAAGGATGCCGACGCTGAAGGTGTATTGAATTATTTATATAAAAATAGTGATCTGCAAGTTACCTACAATTTTAATATGGTTGCCATCTATAACAAGCGGCCAAAATTAATGGGTATCCGTGAATTACTTGATGCCTATATTGGGCATCAAAAAGAAGTGGTTGCAAGAAGGACCCAGTTCGAACTTAACAAAGCGAATGAACGCCAGCATATTGTCGAAGGATTAATGAAAGCTTTATCCATACTCGATGAAGTCATTGCCACCATCCGTGCGTCAAAGGACAAGCGCGATGCGAAGGACAATTTGATTACCAAATTCGCGTTTACAGAGCTGCAGGCTGAAGCGATTGTGTCTTTACAGCTTTATCGCTTAACCAACACAGATATTACCGCCTTAAGACAGGAAGCGGAAGAATTAGCAAAGAAAATCGACGAGTGGACCAGTATTTTAGCAAGCGAGAAAAAACTGATCTCCGTGATCAAAAAAGAATTAAAAGATGTGAAAAAACGCTTTGAAGATGAGCGCCGCTCAAAAATTGAAGCAGAGATCGAAGAATTGAAAATCAATCTTGAAGTAACAGTTCCTAGCGAGGACGTGATTGTAACTGTTACGAAACAAGGTTATGTAAAACGGACAAGCCAGCGGTCATTTGCAGCATCAGGTGGTCAGGATCTCGCGATGAAAGAATCCGACCGCCTATTGGATCAACTCGATATGAATACAAAAGATGTACTGCTCCTTTTTACAAATAAGGGGAACTACTTGTTCTGCCCTGTACATGAGCTGCCCGATATCCGCTGGAAAGATCTAGGTCAGCATGTGGCGAATATCATTCCAATTGAACGTGATGAAGAAATAATCAAAGCAGTGCCCGTGAAAGATTTTGAAACGGAAGATTTCTTCGTTTTTGTAACGAAAAATGGGATGGTCAAGAAAACGGAACTGAAAGCATATAAAGCGCAGCGCTACTCTAAGCCCCTTGTTGCTATTAATCTCAAGGATGATGATCATGTCATTGATGTACATCTAACTGACGGGACAAAAGAAATTTTCCTTATCACAAATCAAGGCTATGCCCTTTGGTTCCACGAGGAAGAAATTAGCATTGTCGGCATTCGAGCAGCAGGTGTAAAAGGTATAAACCTAAAAGATAACGATTTTGTTGTCGGTGGGAAACTGATTACTTCTGACAGTAAGGAATCAATCGTGATTGCAACGCAACGCGGATCCGTGAAACGGATGAAATTAAAAGAATTTGAAAAGGCTACTCGTGCCAAGCGCGGTGTTGTCATCCTGAGGGAACTCAAATCAAATCCGCACAGGATCATGGGCTTTGTTGTTGCAAACGATCAAGATACCATTTTTATTCAGACGGAAAAAGGTTTCATAGAAACATTAATAACTGCTGATATCCGTTCTAGTGACCGTTACTCCAATGGCTCATTCATCCTTGATGAAGGGGAAAATGGAAAGGTAACGACAGTTTGGAAAGTGGAAACACCTGAAACTCCAAGCGAATAATATTTTTGGGACTCTCTAAAAATTAGAGGGTCCTTTCTTCATTTTTTTCCCAAAACTGGACATACTAAGTAAAGCTAGAAAGTTTGGAGGGGAACAGGATGAAAAAAGAAATGATGCTTGTTATAGTTTCATTTTTCCTATTATCAATTACGGCCATAACCGGAGTGTATGCAGTTGAAGAGAAAGCGAAAGTCATTACGATTTCAGAAGAAAAAGCGGATATTTCGGGGGACGGAATTGATGAAGTTATCCTTTTAAAGGGAGTACCATATCAAGATGATGATTCGTATTTGAAAGAGATTTATATTGAGGTCGCCGGATCAAATGGGAAAGTAATTACCTTTCCATTAGAAAGTGGTTCGAAAGCGGCACTTCAACTTACAGACTTAAACCATGATGGGATTAAGGATATATTTGCAAATGTATTAACAGGGGGAAGCGGTGGAATTGTGAACAATTATTTATATTCATTAAAGAATTTTGTCCACACCGACTTAACCATTCCGGAGCCACTTGAGATGGACGCTAAATTTCTAAATGGCTATAAGGCAGAGATAAAGCTAAAACAAACAGGGAAATCCTATTTGTTTGATTTAAAGGATCGCAAGAAATATTACAAAAAACTTGGTTTCTATTATAAAGGAAAGCTAAACGAGCCAACAGAGTTGTCAGTAAATCCCTATAACAGCCTGAAGCCGATTCCATTAGGGGATGGAAATATGGGATTAAAAGGTGTGCAAAGAGTGACAGGTGTCGCAAATGCCGACACCATCGCATTGGTCGAATCCACATGGACATATAAGAATGGTCAATGGAAGCTGCTAAATTCAGATGTAAAGCAGGAAAAAATAAAATAATATTTTTCTAACCCATGTCAAAAACACAGGAAAAATTTCTGTGTTTTTTCTTTTATAAAAATTGACGATAAATTTAATAGGGAATATACTTAGGTTTATAAATAATTAAGTTACCTAAGTATTATGGTGTGAAAGGAAAACCGAGGTGATAAAAATGGCCGATTTTGAAAGCGGCACAGCCCAAAAGCTTCTGCAATCCTTTATGCAGCTCAAAAAAACGGGGTGGCATAATAAGAAAATTTCGGGATTTAATCCTAGTGAATTCAGGGTGCTTGCAACAATTCAACGGTATGCAAATGAGAAAAATACAGAAATGAAGGTTTCTGAAATTAGTCAGCTTTTGCAGGTTACTCCGCCGACAATTACTCAAATCGTTAATATCCTTGAAAAAGACAGCCTAATTGAACGGACTGTTGATCCCGAGGACAGAAGAGCAGTTAAAATTAAACTGACTCCAGCAGGTATCGAAGCAACAGAAAGTGCAAGAAAAGCATTTGGCGACACTTTTTTGGGATTAATTGATTATTTAGGAGAAGACGAAAGTGAACAGTTAGCTGGATTACTTTCCAAAGTTCATGATTATTTTAATCAAGAAAGTCACCAATAAAGAAAGTAGTATAGCAACTAGAACTATTTTTGTTCATATTCAGTTCATGAATGTAGTGTATTGTTTGCCTATAAACAATTGAAAACGGAGTTGAAACAACTTGATAAAATTGACCAAATTTCTGAAACCATTTCAAATACCCATTTACTTTGTCCTGGTTCTTGTTCTCCTTCAGTCAATGGCTGAACTGTATTTACCCACGTTAATGGCTGATATAGTCGATAAGGGCGTGGTAACCGGTGATACGAATTATATTTGGAAAATCGGCGGTCTTATGCTGCTTGTAGCAGCTGGAGGTATGATTTGTTCGATTGTTGCCAGCTTTTATTCGGCAAAGGCGGCAGCCGGTTTCGGTAAATTACTGCGAAGCAAGATTTTTTCACATGTCGGTAATTTCTCCCTACATGAGTTCGATAAACTTGGAACTGCCTCGCTGATTACCAGAACAACGAACGATATTACCCAGGTTCAACAAGTACTCATCATGATGCTGCGGATGATGGTGATGGCGCCGATGATGTGTATTGGCGGAATCATTATGGCCATATCAAAAGATGCGAAGTTAACCTTGGTATTGGCAGTTGCATTACCTATTCTTGTCATAACGATTGTGGTCATTGCAAGAAAGGGAATGCCGTTATTTAAAGCAATGCAAGTAAAGCTCGATAACCTCAACCGTGTATTAAGAGAAAACCTAACAGGCATTCGTGTCATTCGTTCCTTTAACAGAGTTACCCATGAGAAAAAACGATTTGATGAAGCAAACTGGGATTTAACTCAAACAGCGATTAAGGTTAATAAACTCATGGCTGCAATGATGCCGATTATGATGATTGTCCTCAACCTTACAACTGTTGCGATCATTTGGTTTGGCGGCATTCGAATCAGCAATGGACATATGGAAGTCGGCGATATGATGGCCTTTATTCAATATGCGATGCAAATTATGTTCTCATTCGTGATGTTATCGATGATGTTTGTGATGATTCCCAGAGCATCGGTTTCAGCGGTTAGAATTAACGAAGTATTTGAAACAAATGCTGATATAAAAGATCCTGCCTCTCCTGTGCCTGCAAAAGAGCAAAAGGGTCAAGTAGAATTTCAGAATGTTACCTTCAGCTACCCCGGTGCTGAAATGCCAGCAATTTCAAATATTTCTTTTAAAATGAACCCGGGTGAAGTAACGGCCATTATCGGCGGAACCGGCTCTGGTAAATCAACGCTGATAAATTTGATTCCACGCTTTTATGATGTGGATAGCGGAAAAGTACTTGTAGATGGTATTGATGTTCGCGAAATGACTCAGGAAAGCCTTCGCGAAAAAGTGGGTTTTGTCCCACAGCAAGCGGTGCTTTTTACCGGTACGATTTCAGAAAACATTCGCTATGGTAAAGAAGATGCCACTGATCAAGAGGTGCAGGATGCAGCCGAAATTGCCCAAGCAACAGAGTTTATCGGAAATATGCCAGAAGGTTTTAATGCTGTTATTGCCCAAGGGGGAACAAATGTTTCCGGTGGCCAAAAACAGCGATTGTCGATTGCTCGTGCACTCGTAAGAAAACCGGAAATCTATATTTTTGATGATAGTTTTTCAGCACTTGATTTTAAAACAGATGCAAAGTTGCGTGGTGCCTTAAAAGCAAAAACTGCGTCGTCAACAATGTTAATTGTCGCACAGCGTGTCAGTACGATTATGGATGCAGATCAAATTATCGTCTTAGATAATGGCGAAATTGCCGGAATCGGGACACATAAAGAATTAATGGAATTAAGTAAGGTGTATCGTGAGATTGTAATGTCGCAGTTGTCTGAGGAGGAAATTGCATGAGTAAGGATTCCAAACAGCAGGGACCTGCAGGTAGAGGACCTGGGGGCGGTGGATTCGGCCCAATGGGTATGGGCATGGCTCCCCAGAAAGCAAAGGATTTCAAAGGAACGCTGAAGAGGCTCATCACCTACTTAAAGCCATATAAATTACAGTTGTTAGCTGTGTTAATTACGGCGATTATCAGTACCGTTTTTTCGATTGTCAGCCCAAAAATAATGGGGAAGGCAACAACCAGATTGTTTGAAGGATTGATGGCGAAATTACGGGGTGTTCCAGGAGCAAAAATAGATTTTGACTATATCGGACAAATTATTCTGCTCTTAATAGGGCTGTATATCATTAGTGCGATATTTGCCTATATACAACAATATATTATGGCTGGGGTTGCACAAAAGACGGTTTATAATCTTCGGAAAGAAGTGGAAGAGAAACTCAACAGGCTGCCGCTAAAATACTTCGACTCACGGACCCATGGTGAAATTCTCAGCCGGGCAGTCAATGATGTTGATAATATCAGTACTACCCTGCAGCAAAGCTTAACCCAGCTGATCACTTCAGTGGTCACATTACTCGGTGTTATTGTGATGATGCTTTCGATTAGTCCCCTAATGACATTGATCGTTGTCCTGACAATTCCACTTAGCTTTGTGGCTATAATGAAAATTGCCAAAAAGTCACAGATCTACTTTAAGGGACAGCAAAAATCTCTTGGTCAGCTTAATGGGCATGTGGAAGAGATGTATACTGGACATAAAGTAATCAAAGTATTTGGTCGTGAGCAACAATCGATTGAAACATTTGAAAAAACCAATGAAGATTTGTATCAATCAGGTTGGAAGGCGCAATTTATGTCTGGCATGATTATGCCGTTAATGTCATTTATCAATAATATCGGTTATGTGCTTGTATCAGTAGTTGGCGGCCTTTTAGTAACGAAAAAGGCAATTGAAATAGGGGATATTCAAGCATTTATTCAATATGCACGACAATTTTCCCAGCCAATTACACAAACTGCTAATATTGCAAACGTCATCCAATCGACGATTGCAAGTGCTGAGCGTGTGTTTGAAATTCTAGATGAAACAGAAGAAGTACCTGAAGCGGTTGCAGCAAAAGAAATCATTGCTCCTAAAGGGGAAGTCTCCTTTGAACATGTTTCCTTCAGTTATAAGGAAAATGAACTGTTAATAGAGGATATGAATATTGAGGTGAAGCCGGGGCAACGGGTTGCCATTGTCGGGCCTACTGGTGCCGGTAAAACCACACTCATCAATTTATTAATGCGTTTCTATGAACTCAATTCCGGAAAAATCTTAATTGACGGCATCGATACACGTGAATTAAGAAGAGAGAAGCTGCGTAGTTTATTCGGAATGGTGCTTCAAGATACATGGCTTTTCAATAGTACAATTCGTGATAATATTGCTTATGGTAGAGAGGGAGCTACAGAAGCAGAAATTGTGGCAGCAGCACAGGCAGCTAACGCAGACCACTTTATACGTACACTTCCTGAAGGCTATGATACGATTTTAAATGAGGAAGCTTCAAATATTTCACAAGGTCAAAAGCAATTATTAACGATTGCACGGGCGATCCTTGCTAATCCTGCTATCTTAATTCTTGATGAAGCAACGAGCAGCGTCGATACCCGTACCGAAGTTCAGATTCAAAAGGCAATGGATCATTTAATGAAAGGGCGCACAAGTTTCGTTATTGCCCATCGGTTATCTACGATTCGTGATGCAGATCTCATCCTAGTAATGAATCACGGGACTGTCATTGAAAAAGGAACACACGAGGAATTACTAGAAAAAGGCGGTTTTTATGCAGATTTGTATAATAGCCAGTTTACCGGACGAAATGGAATCAAAAATGTCGGGTAGTAAAAGCACCAAGTGTTAAATGCGTAGTAAACTTCTCATTGCTTGGAAAGCATTCGTCTTTCTAAGCTTTTTTTGTTTATTAAAGAGGATTTTTTTTATAATGAATTGAGAAAGGGGGATGAGGGGGATGAGATTTTACTCAAAAAAAGGAATTATCACTGGTTTCCTATTATGGGGGGCAGTCGCCTTTTTAATAGGTTCTTTTCTATTCCTACCAGGCGGGCCGGAAGGGAAGGGGGAGATCATCGCTGCCGTTTTGGTATGTGGATTAACTAGTTCATTCATTATTTGGTGCTGGTTCGGAACGTATTATGAAATAAATGGGAATCAATTAAAGGTTGTTGGAGGACCGTTTCGCTGGAAAATTGATATTATGACAATTAAAAGTATAAGAAAAACGCGAAATCCATTATCAAGTCCAGCATTGTCATTAAACCGTTTAGAAGTACTTTATGGTAAATGGAGTACAATGCTAATTTCACCTAAAAATGAGGAACAATTTTGCGAAGCATTAAGAAAAATAAACTCAAAAATAGAAATAAACTTATAAAATTTATTCCGTCTCATTATCTTAAGTATACTTAGGTATTGAGACATTTATAATTTTGTTACCATAATAGTATTATGTAAACTAGAATAAATAAAAATGGCTGCCATCAGTTACAGCCATTTTTATTTATTCTAGTTGTTCTTTCGGCATATCCATCTTATCAACCGCAATTTTTAGATCATCATTCTTAATATGAGTGTAAATCATTGTCGTTTGGATTGATGAATGACCTAATTGTCGTCGTAATTTTGGTACATCATTGATTTCCGCATGGTATCTGGTAGCAAATGAATGTCTCAATTTATGTACGGATAATGATGGTTTTCCAAATGCGGTTGCATATTTTTCAATCAGCTTTTCAACGGCTCTTGCAGTAAGTCTTCGTGATTTTCCTTTTGGACCCATTGGAGCAGAAATGAATAATGCTTTATTGGTCTTATCAACCTGGTATTTTGCCGATCTAATAGAAAGATATGCTTGCAGATCAGACATCGCAATCTGGCTAAAATAAACAAATTGTTCTTTATTTCCTTTTCTAATGACTCGAACACAATACTTGCTAAAATCGAGATCGTCTAACTCAATGCCAACCAACTCCGAAAGACGGAGACCAGATCCCAATATTAACGATACAATCGCTGTATCACGTTCTTTATTCAGCTGATAAAAGTTAAAGAGTTTTTTATTATCTTTGTTCAATTCACCGTAGTCATTGGCAACAAATAAACGGAATTTCTCGTATTCATCTCCCAGTAGGATTTTGCCTTCCATTTTATTTGCTTTCGTTTCCATGCTGTCTTTCACTTCATTAAATTCAATTTTCGCCATCACATTTCGATTAATATATGGCTTTAGATCAGGTGTTTCAGCAATATTTTGTAAGTAATTAAACAGCGATTTTAATGCGGATAACTTTCGATTCACAGTTAGGTCTTTATTATTTAACTGATAGTGGAGATAGTTTAAAAAATTTTCAACCTCTAAAACGGTCATTTTCTCTAAGCGATCCAATGGGATTTCCTTAATGCTGCCGTTCCACAACTGTTCACTAATCATCCAATTGAAAAAAATCTTATAATCATGACAATAATTGAACAGAGAAGCCGTAGAAAGTTTTCTTAACTTATGATTAATATATTCTTCAACATACCAGGGGAATTCACGTAGTAAGGTTTGCAGTTTTTTAAAATTAGTTTGTTTTTCCTGATTTACCATGATAACACCTCACTTCTATTTTATCCCACCAACATTATTACGTCAAATTTATATTTGACGTAATAATGTTTTTTCGGATAATTGCCCCAACACCCTATTGATATTTTTTACCAAAGCACCCTTTAGTTGAATAATTTCTTATTTCTTCTTATAGATTTTTGAAATTTACTATGACCATCCGTTAAATCAACAAGTTCAAATTCATTATTCTTATAAAAGTTATTTAACTTTATATTATCAGCGACACAATCCAATCTTAGATATTCTATATCACTTACATTGTTTTGTATCCAAGCCAAAATACTTTTACCTATCCCTTTCTTAATATATCTAGGAATAATTGCAAGTCTATGTAAGTAAAGTGTTTTTGAGGTATTATCCTCTCCCCAAATATACCTGTCCCATTCACTTTGTTTAGATAAAAGTGTAAATGTAGCCACAATATCGTTATCTTTCAAAACAATATACGTTTCTCGATTGGTTATGGCTTGTTCAATCTCTTCATCGTCACCTCCATCTAACAGAAACCTCCATTGGTTTATTTCATTATCTTTCATCCATAGAGCTATCCGTTTTAACATTTTAATAACTTTACTACTATCGTCTTTCGTAGCAATTTGTATATTGAACCCCTTAAGACCTTCAAAGTAAACCAAATTCATTCCCCCTTTTATCTTTCAATAGGTTTGATTTATTCAATCTATATAAAAGTTTATAGCAAATACTTCAACAAAACTGCACCGTTAACTCAATAAACCCAAGATGTTGCAGTAGCAACACCTTGTTTAACTCAAGCACCCGTTTGTGAAATAAGTTCGTTTCTTATAACTGCAAACTCATACTAACTGTCCTAATGCTAAATCCCAATTTTTCATACAGTTTAATTGCATGATTCCCTGCAAATGCACTTAGACGGATTTCTGAATATCCATCTTGTTTTAGATGGTCAATACCTGCTCTCATTAACAGTTTGGAAATCCCATTCCCTCTAAATTCTTCTATAACAAATAGTTCGTAAATAAATCCATTCATTATATCAGTAAATTGGTCTATGCTAGCCCCTATAAAAATCCAGCCCATTAATTTATCGTTATCAGTTGCTATTAAATAATAGCTTCCCTTTTCCAAAAGTGGTTTAATAAGTTGGTCAATTTTTTCTTTCGTAGGTACTACTTCACCTAATGTGCCCTCAAAAACAGCTTGTGTAGAAAGAGATAATACCTTTTTTAGTTCAAAATCGTTAGGTTTTCTAATATCCATTAATTGAATCAGTCCTTTAATCTACTTTTATTCAGTTTAGCATAGGTTCGTTAATTTACTAGAATGATAGCAAACGGACGTTAATGGTAAAATGAAAAAAACCGCCCGAAGGCGGTAATGATTAACTGGCTTGTTTATGCGATTTGAAAATTGTTTTCTTCATAATGATTCGTCTGTCGAACAAGAAGGCTACCAACAAAGCTAATAAACCGGTTAGAAGTACATTGCCGTAAGTTTCAAGAGGAAATGGTTTACCCTCAAGATGGATACCATTCGCTCGATATTCGAGTCGTTTCACGTCATGCTTGGCAGTTAAAAGGTCTTCTTGTTTAGCAAAGTCTTCCAATGGTGCTTCAAATACAAATCTATTAGGTGAATCGCTATGAATGAGGAGAGATTCTTTAGTACTACCTTTTTCACTCCAAAGTTTTACGTCGGCTGCAGCAATAGATTTTGCGTTGCCACCTGGTATGAACATTTTATCCAATTTTGGAACATTCTTTATTTGATTCCTAGCCACTATATTAAGGTGATGTTTTGTAACAATGGGTGCATCCAAACTCGAAACGGTCAAGACTTGTGTCGTTCCTGTGGCTGCGTAAGTATCAAATATAGAAGATAATGCGATTTCATCCATGTCGTTATAAAGTAGGACACCAGCCTTTGTCTTATTCCACTTGAAGGCAAGATTCAATAAAAAGGTTGCAAAATATATGTCCTTTTGAATAGGTTCTACTTTTGGGTTTTGAACGAAATGGTAAGAAGGATAACTGATTTCTTTCGATATTTTTGCAGCCATGGGTTCTCCAAGCTTTTGAGCTATCAAATATAGAACAGCATCGATACCTGCAGTTTGACCCGCTGAGGTTAAAGTGTTACCTTCGTGGACATAACGCGCATCCTCTTTCCAATGAGTGTCAGGATATTGTTTGCTCAGTATAGATATCCCTTGCCAGTGTGTGGTGGCTGATTTTCCTTTTAATAAGCCTGCATCGGCAAGATTCTCTGATCCACTGCAAATGCTCAAAATAGTGGTTTTACTGCTGGAATGTTGTTGGATCCATTTCCGAGTAGGTTGATATTTCTTTTCATCAAATATCGGCATGTATGGAACCACAACAATGTCGGGACTTTTACCTAATAATTTATCTAATTCTTTATAAGAGTAATGCGGTACTACATCCAGTCCGCCCGATAACGTCTTTACTCTTTTGTCGGGAGCAACAGCAAATACATTAAAAGCGTTTGTTCTAGATAACAAATCATAAGGAATCATAAAATCAAATACCTCAGTGTCTACATTCGCTAATAGAACTGCTACTGTAGGTTTATTAGGATCATACTTTGGTGGTTTAACACCAGATAGAGAAGGAACTGGCTCATGGCGGACATTCTTGAAAAAATCATTATCTGAACGAACATATCCGAGGAAGCCCACTCCCCCCACTAACACAACGAAAATACATACATAAACAGCTAAACGTACTACAAACCTTTTCATTTCACATTCCTCCTAAATTCGCCTTTCCGCATTTGAATGTTGTTATTCTTTAACGCGACAAAATCTCCCGATTCCATTGAATAGACTTTTGATACATTCTGAACAAAAACCATGTATTATACCTCCAAAATGTGTTGTTTGTTATTGACTGCTCTTGTTATCCACCCTTGCATTGTACTGAATTTGAAATTGGTATAAACCGCACATTTTGCGGTGTATCACGCAAATTTTCGTTATACCCCCGCAAGGTATATGTTCTAATCTTGGTTCCATACTACATTTTTTCTAAAGCTTTCATAATTGTTCTATAGCTTGATTTTTATATCAGACTTCAGATTTAGTTGGTTTCAGACCACAAAAAAACAGAGACTGAAATAGTCTCTGCCCAATATATATTGCCTTAAAAACCGATATCAAGTTATAAAAAAATGACCATAACTTGATATCGGTTTTTGTGTCAAATATGAATTAAAAGGGAGAGAATTTTTCCCTCTCTCTTCACCTAACCTCCCCGTTACTTGAATAAGAAAAATATTACTTTATTAATTTTCATCCGAAACCCTCTTCATTAATCGCATTAATTTATTTTCTGTATCTGTTTCCTCTACTGGTGTATAGATACTGCACCGTAAATCCATATCACCTTGAACCTGAAGAGAAGTTAAATTAAACAACATTTTTCCTGCTTTAGCATGTCTGAATTCAATTATCATTTCTGGCGCCTTACTTACTTGACTTTCTTGCCATAAATCCTGAAATTCTGAATGTGAATAACTCATTTCTTTAATAAATTGGTTGTACCATTCATCGCCTAAATAGTGTCCATAATAGGTACGGAAAATAGCAAGAAAACCTTTCGCAAAATGTTCCCAATTGACGGCCAATGCTTTTAATTCTTTTCTAGCGAACACTAAACGAATCAAATTTCTTTGATCATTCGGTATTTGTTCAAAATCTAAAAAAACATGAGCAGCTGCAGGATTCCAACCCACTATATGGCAATGTCGATCCGTAATGATAGTCGGACAATATGTTAATTCAGTTAGTATTCGCTTTAAAGAAGGGCTAAGCTCTGATTGATTCTTTTTTTGATTTGTAATTTCTGATTTTGTCTCTAATGCCAGGTCATATAAGTAGTCTCTTTCATCATTATTTAATTGTAGAGCTGTAGAAATACAATCAAGTACGATTGAAGAAACTTTTATATCTCTTCCTTGTTCTAGCCATGTATACCAAGTTGTACTTACACCTGCTAAATGTGCAACCTCTTCTCTTCGTAATCCAGGTGTTCTTCTCCGGGTTCCGGCAGGCAAACCAACAGACTCTGGCTTAATTTGGGAACGCTTAGCTTTTAAGAATGTCGACAAAGCTTCAAGCCTAGTTTTATCATTCATTTTTAACCCTCCTCATCTCATCAATTTAACCTATTAGTAATTATACCAGGATAAACTATCACTTGTAATAGGATAAAAGAGATGTAAAATACAAGTAAATTACTTATTTGGAGGGATGAAAAGTGGAAAGAGTTGTGATTACCGGTATGGGGATAGTGTCTCCTATAGGAAACAACATCCAAACATTTTGGAACAATTTGATTAACGGGGAATCTGGTATATCCACTATCGATAAATTTGATGTTACTAATCATAAGACAAAAATTGCAGGTAGCGTCCAAGAGTTTGATGCAGATGAAGTTTTAGGAAAGAACGAAGCTAGACGTTTAGATCGTTTTTCTCAATTTGCTTTGGCTGCAGCTGAACAAGCTTGGGTAGATTCTAAGTTAGACCTCGATCGTATAGATGTAGAAAGGTTAGGCGTATATGTAGGTTCAGGTATAGGGGGAATTGAAACATTAATTGAAAATATTGATGTGCTTAGACAAAAGGGGCCAAGAAGAGTAAGCCCGACCCTAGTACCTGCCATGATTTCTAATGCTGCTGCAGCACAAATTAGTATCAAGTGGAACGCAATGGGACCTTCTTTGTCGCCCGTTTCCGCTTGTGCAATTGGAAATACAGCTATTGGTGAAGCCTTTAGACTAATTCGTTCTGGAGAAGTTGACGTTGTGTTCGCAGGTGGAACAGAGGCAGCTATAACAGACTTATCAATAGCAAGCTTTGGTAATGCTACAGCATTATCAACAAGAAACGATGATCCCACTAAAGCTAGTCGTCCATTTGATGAAAATCGAGATGGATTTATCATGTCAGAAGGAGCTGGCATTCTAATCTTAGAATCTTTATCTCATGCATTACGTAGAGAGGCAAAGATTTATGCGGAAGTCATTGGATATGGTGCAAGTTCAGACGCACACCATATCGTAGCTACACATCCGGAAGGTAAAGGGGCCTATCTTGCAATGAGATCAGCTTTAAAAAATGCAAATATATCGCCTGAAGAAATTGATGTTATTAGTGCCCATGCGACAAGTACAAAAGTGGGAGATATCTCCGAAACAATGGCTATTAAGCAGCTGTTTGGTAAACAAGCTTATCAGATTCCAGTAACAGCTAATAAATCTATGATCGGTCATATGTTAGGGGCAGCAGGCGGGGTTGAAGCAATTGCTTTAGCAATGAGTTTAAAGGAAGGTATAATTCCTCCAACAATTAACTTAGAAAATCCTGATCCATTATGTGATCTCGATTATGTACCATCTATTGCTCGCCAGGTGAAAATAAATACGGGTCTGTCTAACTCATTCGGTTTCGGTGGTCATAACGCGGCAATTGTATTAAGGAAATACGAGTGAATAAACTTTCTCTCGTAAATCTAACCGTTTCTTAAGGAAACGGTTAGATTTATTCCGTTAAATAGCCCGATTGTTAAATAAAAGCTAATGAGATTGGTCAACTAAACTAGCCAGTTAGTGGAACAAGTAACAAGGCTGCCAAAATGACAGCCAACATCTTAAACAATCGCATCCGTTATTTGAAATAACTGTCAATACTTTTTTTATTTGCTACAACCAGTAACTTGTCACTATATATTCCAAATTTATCAAAAAAATTAGGTTTGCCAACGTCCTCAAAATGTCTATTCCATTTAAACATTTTAAAAAAAATGGTTATTGTTGGTTTGTAATTTGATTTTTCTAAACCAAGTTTTTGTAATACAAACCTCTTTATTATGCGATAGGTTCTTATTGAATATTTTGTATCTAAGTAAATAATCAATTCTGCATTATAAAAACTACTAGCAACCCAATCCTCATTATGAACCCCCTCAATAATCCAAGTATCAGATTGAATAATAGAATTCAAATACTCTTTTCTTTCTTCATCTGTTCTTCTTAAATCTCCAGATTTTTGCCTTTTCCAAACAACATTATCTAATTCATAAAATGGAACATTTAACTTTCTGGATAATCTTTTTGCTAACGTCGTTTTTCCACTTCCAACGGAACCAATAATATGTATTTTTTTAGGAATTTTATTCATCAAATTAGACCACCCACTTCCATAAATACATTTTATAAATATTCTATATTTATGTGGATGTCTCCTCTTTCTTGTTCAACTAAACTGCCATTTACTTTAAGTAAATTCCTTCCAATCTCAAATAATATTAGAATAAATATATAATTTAACTCCCTAGTGTTAGTCAATTTTCTACTACTTCTCTTTCTTTCACTCCCCTATTTGAAGGTGAAGAAGTACCACAAAAATAAGCGTTAATTCATAAAATAAGCGTTAATCCTTCTTGGATCAACGTACCGTTAAACAAGAACGGTTCTAAAGAGGGTGCTCCCAATTCCGAAATGTCACCCAATTTTAGAATCATTTGACATTATTTTTAGCAATAAGTTTAACACATTGTTACATTGTTGGATTTCTCAAGGTGTATTACCAAAAAAGTTAAGTGAGAAAAAATTTACGTTCCATAATAAATAAAAATAATTATTTGATTCAAATTTATTACTTAAATATTTTTACGCGGTAGTCTAGACTTTTGTGTCAAAAATAATGACACAAAAGTCCGGACATATGTTTCTGTTGGATTAATAAAGAATGTATATTCCTTTCAATTAAGCAATTCTCGAACTTCCCTCTTTATTTTTAGTGAGGACCATAATTGGGTATTTTATTTTTACTTGCAAAGGCTGCTATTATATGATTAGACTTAACATATTTTGTTCTAATTTTTTACCTTTTCTTGCAAATCTTTATGTTTGAGTTAACACAAGTGGCATTTTCAATGACATTATTAAACTCACGAAGTTCCCATTTATCTTCCCTGGAACAAAAGTATTTATTACCCTCTCTGTGAATCAGGAATATTTTAAACTAAAGTGAAATTCCCTGCTATTTCCCCACTTATTCCCAATACTTCAACTTTGATGTTTTTCATGCCAAATCGACCGAACCAACCGAATGATTTCCATGCTTCCCTTCAGTGCCATAAGTACAGTCATTATTTTCAGCCAAAGGATTACGTCCGGCTGAAAGATTGTTGCCATATGCCATATCGGTACAACTTGAGTCATACTCAACAACAGGAAAATAAACAGACCTGCAAAATACAGAACAATTCTTGATATAACTTGGATAGATATTTCAGTATGGCCTGAATTGTCAGGACTCCACGGCCCAAGGCAGCGCTTCGCAGTTCGAACGGTCGAAATGTCCTTCGCACTGGTATACATGTAGCCCGCTGGCGCATCCCCGGCAATATACACAAAGGGGCCATCGTAGGCAACGTTGTATCCAAATATCCGACGGTAGGGTGTAGCCAGTCCGTGTGCAGCCGCTTCATCAAGCGTAACATAGCTATCATGCATAGACAGAGGACTAAAAATATGTTTCTTCACATAGTCGCCATAGGACTGGCCGGATACTCGTTGCACAATATAGCCCAGAAGTACATAATTTGCGTTTGAATACTTGTAGGGATGTTCTGTTTGCTTGGTTCCCTTTAAAAACTTTTCCGCATAAGACAAGGCGTTTTTCTCTATAGGGTTATGAAATTTATCGTTGACACTTGCAAGCGTGTTGCTAAAAGTTGAGATTTGGGTGAACCCGCTTGTTTGGTTAAGTAACTGACGCACAGTAATGAACTCTGCACCTTTATATTGGGTGGAGAAATAGCGCTGTATAGGCGCATCTAAGTCAATTTTTCCTGCTTCGACAAGTTGCAGAACAGCAATAGCAGTAATGGACTTGCTGATCGAACCTAATCCGAAAGGTGTTTCAGGCGTTACAGGACTACCCGATGAATCGGCATGGCCATTTGTTTCCATGGGACTGCTCATTCTTATTATCGGCGGCGCTCATGCAGTAACCAAACAGGCTTACATGGAGTCTTTGTTCGATCAATTTCGTAAGGAAGAAATCGATACATCTTATTTAATCTCACTGCCCGGGGAACAAATCGAGATCATGAAGACTTACGTTTCAGGTAAGATGCAGAAATTTTGGCTTGGAAATTGGGTGTTTTTCATAGCAACTGGACTGCTATTCAGTTTATGGATTTCAGGGGTGCTGACGATTCCGCTTAGAAAGCTCGTTACCGCTATCGAACGTGTTGCAAAGGGGGATCTGGACGTGAACGTTCCTGTCCAATCAAAAGACGAATATGGTAAAGTAATCCAAACATTCAACGATATGACGCTTCGCCTCCGGGAAGCTGAGTACGCCCGCAGGCGATTGGTAGCTGATGTCGCACATGAGCTTCGAACTCCACTGTCTATCATGCAACTAAAATTAGAAAATGCTCAACAGACAGGTCAATACGTCCCTCCGGAAATGCTGCTTAGACTCCATGACGAAGTGATCCGCATAGGCCTGCTTGTGGAAGATCTTCATGTCTTGTCGTTGGCTGAGGAGGGCCGGTTAGTATTGGACTGTAAACCGCTCGATCTGTCGGCAAGACTTGAACAAGTCGTTGATGATGTGAAAATGGAGGCTGAGGAGAACGGGCTGGAATTGCGCTTCTATTCGACCACGAGGCCGGTAACGGTGATGGCCGACGAGAGACGGATCACGCAGGTGTTCATCAATTTGTTGACTAATGCAATCCGCTACACGCCGGGAGGAGGAAAGATTTCGGTTGAAATTGAAGACAAGGTCCTGGATCGGAATGCAGTCTATACATGTGTATCAGTAATAGACACCGGCATCGGTATTCCAGCCGAAGAACTGGCCCACCTATTCGATCGTTTTTATCGGGTGGAAAAGGCCCGTTCGCGGCATACAGGCGGAACGGGGCTCGGATTATCGATCGCTCATCATTTTGTCAGAGCCCACGGCGGGTTCATCCGCGTCGTGAGTGAGCCTGATAAAGGTACGACATTTACCGCTTATTTGCCTTTATGTAAATGATATTTAATAAAGGCTCTTTTTTAAATATTTTGGCGTTTATGTCATCGATTTACAAGATATCCCTCACCCAATAGAAGAGAGGATTGCAGGATCATTGGTCGGTTCGGATAGCAGGTGGTGAGCGTCTTCACTTTGAATCTTTACGCTGTATTCCTCGGCTAGGTTGTCAAGAATGTTCCGCGAATGACCACGGCGATCATAAGTAACAACGGTGTTCAGTTTAGCCTTTTTTAATTAAGGATTTTTGTGTCGCTCGTCACTTACGTATTATAAAAACACGTCTGGGATAAAATCAAACGTGTTTTTCTACATTTAGATTCGATTATAGTCTGCTCGCCAATTTTGGATAGCTTTCTTAATTTCATCCGGCTGTAAATTTTCTTCTGCAGCCCGTTTACTTAATTCAGGAAATTCCTTGTCGCTTGCAAAACGTAAAGCTACCACTTGCGCGATACGGAGTCTAGCATCTAACAACTCCCCCGTTAAAACATAAGAACGAAGGTTCTCTTCCGCGCATATTGCACGATCTTGTGCCTTTAATGGATAAAGTCGTAAAAGTACTACGACGATTACAATAATGGTCATCATCAAAAATAGGATAATAGATAATAGAATGTTCTCCTCTTGAATAATAGAGCGAAACATAAAAACAACAGTAGTTACTAGTGTTCCTAATAATATGACAGATAAATAATAATGATAAATCGGGTGAACTCGAACATGAGTTCTATAATCTTGATTTCGCATTTGTTTCCTCCCTTTCCTTTTCCTTTATTGATTCTTATTCATATTAACCGTGCACCTATTCCCATTTAAAGGTATAGCTGGCAATAATAAATGCTCCTACGAGCCAACCACCCAAAATCAATGCCTCAGACCCTAAGCTCATAAATGATGCTCCCACATTCATTGTTTCTCTTAATGCGTGGCTAAGATGGGCAATGGGCAAAATCTGAACAATTGGTTGCAGAAATTCAGGCATGTTTTTAATCGGGAAAAACACGCCTCCTAAAAATAGCATCGGAAATGATAGAAAGCCGGCAATGGGTGCTGCACTTTCCGGAGTTTTAGCGATGCCGGCAATAATAAAACCAATTGCCATAAAAGCGAGCGTTCCTAATACCACAAAACTGATTAAGGTAAACCACGACCCGCGAACTTCAACACCGAAAATGAGATTGGCCACCCCTAGAACAATTAGCGCTTGGATGCCGTTCAATACAAGTCTGGCGGTAATTTGCGCTGCAATAAACGTGGAAGCTTTTAAAGTGGTTCCTTGCATTCTTCTTAATATTCCCCGCTCTCTCCATGCGGCAATTTGACCGGCAACCCCGTTCATGTTGTTACTCATTATCATCATCGCCACAATGCCTGGTACTAAGAAATCAATATACTGTAAATTTAGTGATTCGATCCCTTTCATATCCATGACAACTACTGGTTGATAATCCACCTTATTTTTACTAATTCCATCGATGATATTATTTACAATCTGAAGACCAACTTGTGAAGCAGTAATGTTCGTTTCATTAAAGTAAACGGGGATTAAGTAAGGTGCCGTTTTTGCTGGTGTGCCACTTAAGCCTGCATTGTATCCTTTTGGTATGATGACGACTAGTTGTAAATCATCTTTTTTCAATTTGCTTAAAGCCACTTTTGTACTCTTTTCCATTTGTACTTCTATTGCTTTGTTTTTTATTAGCGCGGTTGAAAATTCTTTTGATTGAATGGATTGGTCTTGATCGACAACACCAATCGATAAAGAAATTCCATTTCCATTTCCTAAAAATGAACCCATGATAACCATAAGGAAAATCGGAAATGCCAGCGTCCAAAACAAGACCTGACGATTTCGAAGGAATATCCGTAACTGTGATAACGTTAGCTGCCAGTAAGCTCTCATTCCTCTCTTAATCTCCTCCCGGTCATATGTAAAAACACATCTTCTAATGTAGCAGTACGAGTTTGCAAATCTGCTAATTTGAGTTGTTGATCCGCAGCCATCTGAATCAAGCTAATTAAGGTGATTTGCAGATCGTCAGTATATAAAACATAAACATCCTTTTGCTTCCTTACCTGCTTAACCCCTTCGATTTCATGTAACACAACTCCTGTTGATTCATTCTCAAAACGAAACTCAACTGCACTATCTGACTGCAGGTTTTTAACAAGCCGGGACGGTGTGTCTAGAGCAATTAGTTCGCCTTGATTCATAATCGCAATTCGATCACATAACACATGGGCCTCATCCATATAATGGGTCGTTAGGACAATAGTTTTTCCTTTCTTTCTTAAGAGAAGGATTATATCCCAAAGCGTTCTTCGTGCCTGTGGGTCAAGTCCTGTTGTCGGCTCATCTAAGAAAATAATCCATGGATCATGTACAAGAGCTAAGGCAATGGCCAGTCGTTGCTTCTGTCCTCCTGATAGACTTTTTATGCGACTTTTTCTTTTATCAGCTAGCAGCATTTCCTCAATTAAGGAAGAAATCGAAACCTGTTTTGGATAAAAGCTTGCATATAAGTGTAAGATTTCTTCTACCGTCAGCAAATCGAAGATCGAGGTCGATTGTAATTGAACACCAATGACCTCTTTTACCTTTTTAATTTCTCGTGTGATATCAAATCCACCTACCATAGCTGTTCCTTGATCGGGTTTTCTAAGACCGACTAACATTTCTAATGCTGTTGTTTTCCCAGCACCATTTGGGCCGAGCAAACCGAAAACTTCTCCTTTTTGAACCTGAAACTCTATTCCCTTTACCGCGGTAAAATCGCCATACTTTTTCACTAAATTCATAACTTGTATGATTCCTTCATGAGAATCCATCTGTCACACTCCACATTATTAATACTTAACCGAATAGGTTACATACTTCAATTTAGCTTTATTTTTTGCAAGGGTGAATCATTACTTGTTTTTATTAAAAAACTGCTCTAAATACCATTATTCTACAAAAAATAATTTATTCCTCTAGGAATAAAAACAACTATCCATTCTCTAAAAAAGAAAAACTATTTCCAACAAATAAGTAATTTAGATATGGGACATTAGGGTCAGTCCCCCGCTATGATATCACTTTAAAGCAGCGGGGGACTGACCCCGAAATTTTCTTTTGAATATTTACTTTCTATAGATCCTACGCTTGGGATGAGATTATTAGATATTGATCCAATAGAAGCTGCCCATCAATATCATAAAATGCAGATTAGTGCAGGAAAATATAGTAGAATGAATGCTTTAAATTTAAGAGAAAGTGAGGCTTCCATTACAATAGAGTAAAATGAAAAGCTGTTACTCTAGCTGTTGATAACTGTGATGAAATCCACAAATCATTTGATTTTTCATGACCGGTGCTATGGCGATTCATTTTGGAGAAAACCATTTTTATATAAAAGAGGGAGTTACCAAGTTATTTGGAAACTCCCTCTCTTTATTCTACCGTTTCTAGTATGGACTCTTGAAGAATAAAAAAGAAGGATTCAAAATCTATTGGAGAAATTACAAACCTCCACAAGATTGGCTCGTCCCTTTTGCTCGTTGTTTTGTTTGTTCCGCTCCTGTTTCTGTTGTAACAGACTCATATCCATAACCTGTAGAACTAATTTCCAAGCTTTCTTCTTGATTCTTGTTTGTAAGATTTTTATCAATATTGTTTGTTTCCATTGTCCCCCTCCTTCCATTTGTATAAATTATCTGCAAAAATTCGTTTTTTATTTAAATATTTCAACAAACCTTTTGATAACTAGATATTTTAATTACTTACTCTCCATTGAAAATTAAACTCTACTTCCATTTGAACAACCTCCTATTTAACACATCCAGAGATAATATACCCATTATTGGATAAATGTATCAGAGTAAAATTACAGAAAGAGGTATAAACTTTTATATCACTTGTGATTTATGGATGATAAAAATTTCTAACCCCTCCAACTTTTGATTATGTTATTATTAAAATAATCAACCAATTTAGGAGTGTAACCATGAGTGTACATAAAGATTTAATCAAACATGCTGCTAATCAGAACAAAACATACCAAGTGTTTCAAGAGCTAGATCAACAGCGTGAACGCTATATTGAACAAGCCGTTGAGTTGTGTAAGCAAGGCCTTCCCTTTTCAACTGATAAAATTAATCAGGTAACAAATAGAATGAATAAAATAAACTTACGATTTGTGCCAACAATGAAATTCGTTACGGGTGAAATGGTTCAAGATTACGTACAATCACTAACAAAACAACAATAAATGGTGGTGGCCGCTACGATATCCTTAACGAAAAGAAGACGGGAATTTTTAGACCAGATTTGGCATCAGTATCAGACTACCAATCTTCCTGTACATTATTCGGACGTGGCCGAAGCGATTGGTGTGAGCAAATGGACTGCTTATGATGTTTTAAAAACCCTGGAAAGCCAGGGATTATTAAAAAGAACGTATGCTGTCAACGAAAATGAAACAGGACGTTCCGTTGTCGTCTTCTCCCCAACTGAAATTGCAGATCATCTTTTTAAAAAAGAAAGAAGAGAAATTTCGAATCAGGAAGAATGGGAAGAGATTCTCAACAAAGTATCAGACTTGATGGAAAACCAGCAAAATCTGCCTTTGATGGATGCGATCAATTATATCTTAGAGTTAATGAAACATGTCGAGGTTAAGCTTGAGTTTAGTGCTTACTTCCTTTGTGTGCTCATTTTATTTTTGAATAGCCTCGGTGATTCTATTAAAGATTTAACTGTCAATATGGTTAATGCATCAGAGGAGACAAAAGTTCAGCTTACAGTGTTTGTTGGTGCAGTTGTCGGAATGATTATCCAATCTGTAGGTGAGGAATTAAGTCCTGAAATGATCTCGTTAGTACAACAGTTTTTCGACAATGTGAATCAACTAAATACTGCAGAGTTAGACTTATTAATCGAGTTCATTAAACAAAGGTAATTTTACCACACCCTCTCTCCCACCCTATTTGGGTGGCTTTTTTATTTTTGAAATGTATGATTAACAAAGTATTTTTTTAAATTTTTTATCATAAAATAACTAGTGTTTTCAGAATTTTTATTCTATTCATAATATTATTCTTGACATACCTTATTTAAATACGGTATATAAGTGATATACGTTTTTGGGTTTTTTGGGTTTCCGCTCCTCTCTTTTTGGGTCTTTTGGGTATGCCGTTGATAGATTACATACTTCATAGACTGCCATATAAAAGCTACATTAATTTAAAATGAAGCGAGGTCATGTTATGTATAAAGTATATTGCAGGTCTTTTCAGGGGGTTATGAAAGTGGCTTCCTCCCTCATGCCTTGGCGGGAACCTGAGCTGTTAGTGGGAGAAAATAGTTTGAAGGAACTGCCGAAACTGATTAAACTGAACAAAATCAACACCGTTTTAATTGTGACCGATCAAGGCATTGTGTCGGTTGGTCTCATGGACAATTTTCTAAATGACTTGCGTTTAGAAGGAATTTACTATCACATATACGATAAAACCGTCCCTAATCCCACTATCAATAATATCGAGGAAGCGTATCAAATGTATACTGCGAATCAATGTATGGGGATTGTTGCCTTTGGCGGCGGGTCGCCAATGGATTGCGCCAAGGGTGTCGGTGCACGAGCAGCAAGGCCCAACAAGAGTATTCCACAAATGAAGGGTGTATTAAAGGTTTTGAAAAAAACGCCTCCCCTTTTTGCGATTCCCACCACAGCCGGTACTGGTAGTGAAGCTACATTAGCTGCAGTTGTTTCCAATAGCGAGACGCATGAAAAATATGCCATAATGGACACATCACTTATTCCGCATTATGCTGTCCTTGATCCCTTACTTATCGTAAATCTTCCCCCGCATATCACGGCAGCAACAGGAATTGATGCGTTAACACATGCCGTGGAAGCCTACATTGGCAAAAGTAACACAAAGGAAACAATTCAATATAGTGTTGATGCAGTAAAATTAATCTTTGAAAATCTCTATGAGTCTTATGTAAACGGAACCAATGTCCAGGCGCGGACGAACATGCAAAAAGCAGCCTATTTGGCTGGGATGGCATTTACACGTGCATATGTTGGTTATGTGCATGCAATAGCCCATACTCTAGGTGGATTTTATTCTGTCCCTCATGGCCTTGCGAATGCCATTCTCCTCCCCTATGTCTTGGAATACTACGGCGAATCCGTCCACAAGTCTTTAGCTGAACTGGCGGATTTAGTAGGGATTGGTGAAGGTGCAGATACGACTGAGCAAAAGGCAGTTAAGTTTATTGAGGCGATAAAAAAACTTAATGAGAGTTTGGCGATTCCGAAAAAAGTAAGCGGGATTGTCGAAAGTGATATTCCGGTTATGGTTGAACGTGCATTAAAAGAAGCTAACCCTTTGTATCCTGTACCAAGGATATTAAATAAAGATGACCTATTTACCCTTTACCACTTAATAAAGCAATAACGGGGATGTCAAAAGAAATAAGGTGGGAAATGAAATGGAAAATTACAATTCCTTAATTACGAAGCAAAAATCATTTTTCCGAACAGAAACAACAAAAGATGTACTTTACCGTCTTGATGCACTTCAAAAGTTAAGAAATGCCATTAAAAATAACGAAAAAGTTTTAATGGACGCTTTAAGGGAGGATTTAAATAAATCGGAATTTGATGCCTATACCTCTGAAATCGGCTTTGTTCTCGAAGAATTACGATTCACAATCAAACATTTGCGGTCATGGATAAAGCCAAAAAGAGTTAAAACACCTATTACCCATATTGGCTCGAGCAGCTTCATTCTTTTGGAACCATATGGTGTGTCTCTGATCATGGCACCTTGGAATTATCCCTTCCAATTGGCAATCGCTCCGTTAATCGGTGCCATAGCCGCTGGTAACTGCGCGGTCATCAAGCCTTCAGAATTGACTCCGAAAACTTCTGAGGTTTTAGGGACACTGATCCGTGATTTATTCCCGGAGGAGTACATTACCGTTGTGCAAGGCGGTGTGGAAACAAGTCAAGCGCTTCTTAATGAAAAATTTGATTATATCTTTTTTACGGGAAGTGTCCCTGTTGGAAAAGTTATTATGGAGGCGGCAGCAAAAAATTTAACTCCAGTGACATTAGAATTGGGCGGAAAAAGTCCTTGTATCGTTCATAAAGATGCGAATATAAAGCTGGCAGCAAAACGGATTGCCTGGGGGAAATTCACCAATGCCGGTCAAACCTGTATTGCCCCGGATTATTTGTATGTTCATAAAAGCATTAAGGATCAATTCCTCCAACAATTTAAGGAAGTAACAATTGAATTGTATGGTCAGCAGCCGCTAAACAATAAGAATTTCACCAGAATCGTGAGTGAGCGGCACTTTCAGCGGTTGTGTTCCTTCCTTGACAATGGAGAAAAATTTATGGGCGGCGGTTCAAATCAAGAAAAACTAACAATCGAGCCGACAGTCCTTACAAATGTCACATGGAATGATCCGATTATGCAGGATGAGATCTTTGGGCCGATTCTTCCTGTCCTTGAATACGCTGAGCTACCAGAGGTACTGGTAGGAATTCATCGTCACCCTAAACCGCTTGCTCTCTATATTTTCACAGAAAATAATGCAGTACAACAAGAAGTCCTAAATAGCGTTTCTTTTGGCGGCGGTTGTGTAAATGACACAGTTTATCACTTTGTCTCCCCTTACCTGCCTTTTGGCGGTGTTGGAAACAGTGGGATCGGCGCCTATCATGGAAAGGGAAACTTTGATACTTTTTCTCATCAAAAAAGTGTTTTGAAACAAACAACCTTATTTGATATTCCGTTTCGTTACCCAAATGTAAAGAACGGACTGAAAAAAATTAAGCTGTTTATGAAATAGAGAAAAACTAATAAATATGGTTAACCAAAATATTGGTTAGCCTTTTCAAGTGAATGTTATAGATTATCTAAAATATTCTTATTTTCCGGTTCCTCGTTAAAGGTTAAAACCTCATCAACCGGCTGGTAGGACTCGCCATAAAAGTGTTGATCCTTATAGGTGTGAATCAGATCATACGTTTTTTTCATGGCTGCAAATATCATTTCTTCCGATTCATTATGTGGTGCCCAATAAAGGATTTCCATTTTATTAATCTCATTTGTCGCAAGGGACCTTCTCTCATACCCAATGGACTCCGCATGCTCAAAGCCTTCACGTTTATAATAACGGAGCCTTTTTTCTGTATCACTGTCTTCATAGTTAACAGGTTCTACTTCTAGGATGATCGGCTTTCCTTTGCTTTTCATTTTTTCCATCAGTTTTTGCCCAAGGCCCTGGCCGCGGGCATTTTTCGAAACAAAGAGGTAATCGATAAAGACAAAATTGTCGAGCTCCACGTACATTAAAACATGGTTAGGCCCTTCATCTTTATGATAAATTTCAGAACGCTCTTTTAGTAAGGTTTCCATATGCTCTTTTGATTTCATCTCTTCAACCGGAAAATATTGATTCAACTTTTCATACCAATGCATAAACAAACTCCTTTATTTCCTCGTTAATTTCATAAAGGAAGTATGTGTTAATATTTAGATTTAATACTGAGTCTGAATAATGAAAAAAGCCGATTCAATATTTATTGAATCGGTTAGAGTTAGAGGTGGGCGATTATTCTTCATGGTTCGGGTAAAAATATTCATACGTTAGTTCATTTCCATTTAAAGTGATCGTGATGACTTCATTCCCATCTACTGATGCGAACGTGCTTGACAATCCGTCCCTGGATTCTTGCTTCCAGTATCGATTCTGGAGTAATTTCATCACATATTGATTATATTCCTTTGTGGATGCTCCTTCCCATCGATACACTTCGATATTATTTGCGGTAATGGAAATTGATTCTATTTCAACCGGGTATATCATACTCCCGTACCCATGGTTCACGTAAAGCTGTTCAGTACTGTGGTATGGTTTTTTTTCCTTTAGCTCCAGTGTTGACATTGCTCGAAAAATCTCAGCATACTCAAGCTTTGGATAATCAAATGTAAACTGAATCCATTTTTCAGCTGTCATCGGAACAAAAAAGTAGTACCGGATGACAACGTCCTGCATTTTTACATGCTCAATATACATGTTTGACTTATATGGGAAATTTTCAAGTTCTCTTTCTACAAACATCGACTTTGATTTAATGGTTGTGTTCATTTCTTTTTCCGTTACTTCAGTGACTGTACCGAATGGAATAGGATTATTTTTGTGGTAAAGTTCTAATTTTCCACCAGCTTTTTCACTAGTAACATCATCCAGTTTCCAGCTGAAAGAAGCATTGTCAATCGTGTAACTTGAAGTAGGATTTTGTAGTGGATGGTCCTCTATTAACATGAACAGAGAGCCACCTAAAATCACGATAAGCAATGAAGCCGCGATTATGCTTTTCCACGGGTGGAATTGAAAGCCACGAGTTTTTGAAGGTTGATTAAGAATGGTTCCTTGAATTCTTTTTCTAATCGCCTCTTTTTGAGTGTCTGTTGAACCAACTTGCTTAAGCAGCTCCCACTCCTCTTCGAAATTTTTATTCTCCATGGATTTCCCCTCCTACCTCGTTTATTTTCTTAAGAGATTGCAGTGCCCTTGATAATGTTTTTCGAACCTTCGTCTCGGACCAATCAAGAATTTCTGCTATTTCCTTCGTCGTACAGTCTTCAATTTTTTTCAATGTGATCACTAAACGATAATTCGGCTTTAGCTTTTGAATCTTTTCCATTTGTTGTAGGACGAACTCTTTGTTTTCAATATGCAATTCTAAATTGAAAGGAGATGGAATTTCCTGAATAAGCTTTACAGTGGAAAATAGCCTTTTGCGTTTTCTTTTTCGAATTTCATCAATTACCAAATACTTAGCAATACTGAACAACCACGTTTTCACTGCCGAGCGATTTTCAAAGCCATCAACTGCTGTATAAGCACGTAGAAATGTATCATGGACTAGGTCCTCACAACATTGCCTATCTCCAATCATATATAAAATAAACCGGTAAATATCATCATAATACTGTTCATACCAACTCATCACCAGTTCTTCTTTACCTTTGTTCAAATCTTCTCCACCCACCTTTTTTCTCTCTTATATATCAGTCGTGCAAAAACGTAAAATGTGACACTAAAAATAAAAAAAACTCATCTTATTTATTACTAAGATGAGCTTCACTAGAATGTGTGTTATCTTTTATATGTTTTACTTTTCAAAAAACGCATCTGACTTCTGATTCCCTGATAAAATCGCCATAAATTCCTCACCTGTTATCGTTTCTTTTTCTAACAGGTACTTTGTCAGTTCATGTAATTTATCTTTATTTTCTTCCAAAATCTCAATGGCTTTTCGATGACAGGATTTGATAATTTTGAGAATCTCCGCATCTACTTTGGCTGCTGTTTCTGCGGACACCATCAGTGAAGTATCCCCACCTAAATATGGGTTATTGACCGTTTCAAGTGCCATCATATCGAATTCGTCGCTCATCCCAAACCGAGTTACCATGGATCTGGCAATCTTTGTAGCTTGTTCAATATCATTGGAGGCACCTGATGTAATCGTTTTAAAAATGACCTCTTCTGCAGCACGTCCACCCATAAAGGTCGTGATTTTATCCAAGGCTTGTTCTTTTGTCATTAGGATCGTTTCATGTTCATCCACCTGCATCGTGTAACCTAATGCCCCGGAGGTCCTAGGAATAATTGTGATTTTATGAACCGGTGCCGAGTGACTTTGCTTTGCAGCCACCAATGCATGGCCAATTTCATGATACGAAATAGTTAATTTATCTTTCATTGAAATAACAGCATTTTTCCGTTGATATCCGGCAATGACGACCTCAACAGACTCTTCCAAATCATTTTGCATCACTTTATTTCGGCCAAGTCTTACCGCTCTTAGTGCCGCCTCATTGATTATGTTCGCTAAATCCGCGCCTGATGCCCCTGAAGTTGCTCTTGCAATCATATTAAAATCGACATCATCAGCTAACTTTACTTTTCCTGCATGAACATGCAATATAGATTCCCGTCCAGCTAAATCAGGTAATTCAACGGGAACTCGCCGGTCGAATCGTCCGGGTCTTAATAGCGCTTTATCAAGTGTTTCTGGCCGGTTAGTGGCGGCTAGGATGACAACACCTTTATCGGCATCAAACCCATCCATCTCTGTTAAAAGTTGATTTAATGTTTGTTCCCTTTCATCGTTTCCTCCAGGCATACCAGAATTCCTGCTTTTCCCGATAGCATCAATTTCATCAATAAAAACAATACATGGGGCTTTTTCCTGCGCTTGTTTAAATAAATCCCTGACCCTAGCAGCACCCATCCCCACAAACATTTCAACAAATTCAGAACCTGACATTGAAAAGAACGGAACCTTTGATTCCCCAGCAACCGCCTTAGCGAGAAGGGTTTTCCCTGTTCCTGGAGGGCCGACTAATAAGGCACCCTTTGGAATACTTGCACCGATTTCTTTATATTTTTTGGGATTATGAAGGAAGTCGACAATTTCCTGCAGTGCTTCCTTTGCTTCATCCTGACCAGCGACATCTTTAAAAGTGATCCCTGTTTGGGCCTCCACATAAACCTTGGCATTACTTTTGCCAAATGACATCGCACCGCCGCCGCCCATCATCTTATTTTGCATCTTCTTCATCAGCCATTGACCAATCGCAATAAAGATCAGCAGTGGAAGAATCCAAGATAGAATGAAATTTAATAGCGGAGATGTTTCTTTCGGAATCACCTTAGCAAACTTAACATTCGCTTCATGCAAACGGTCAACTAATTTAGGATCGTCGATTGACCCCGTTTTATAGAGCTTAGCTTCACTTGTATCTTTAGGTTTAAACATTATCGTGTTATTTTCAATTTCTACTTGTTTTACCTTACCATCTTCCACCATAGTTAAAAATGTTCCATAATCCACTTCTTTGACAGAGTGATTAAAAATGGCGGGAAAAATAAACGAATTTAGCAGCAAAATAATAACTAATATTATTCCATAGTAGAATATCAATGGTTTTTTTGGTGGTTTGATTTGTTTCATATAAGTTCCTCCAAATTACAAGTCATGAAAACTTCAAATTTTTCTTGCAAGTCCATCTTTCAAAAGAGTCATATCCATTTTATAGTCCCCCCATAGCCTCTTCTTTAGAAATGTCATTAGCAAATTTTTCAACAACATTACGAATGGTTACCATCGAAATAATTTGCATGATATGAATTAATTCTTTATCCCTCGAGACATTTAAATTTTTTGTATCGATCAACGGTGAAATTTCTCTAAAATTATCTTTACTCTCACTGTTCCTGAAAACATTGGAAAACGTATTTTCTATTTTATAACTATTATGACAGAGTGTCACTTATAATGTTTTTCACTTTTAAAATCCAGCCAATTCAGGTAAGATTTACTAAAAGACTTGTTGAATGACGAAGGAGTATTATCGTATGGAAGTAACAAATTTTACAACACTGCTTGTAACCATAGTTCTCATAGGTAATATTGTGCTTGCAGGTGTGGTTGTATTTATCGAACGAAGAGACATTGGTTCTACTTGGGCATGGCTGATGGTCCTTTTCTTTATTCCAATTGGAGGATTTTTAGTCTATTTATTTCTTGGAAGACAATTAAAGCAGAAAAACTTTTACCAATTATCATCTGAAGAAAGAAACTATCTTCAATCCACTGTAGACGAACAAATCCATCAGCTGCAAAACAGTAGTTTTTATCAGAGCAATTTACTTACGAAACATTCTGATTTGCTCCTGATGAACTTGAAATCCTCCAATTCATTACTAACCATGTACAATGAAATTCAGATTTTCAGTGATGGTTATAAAAAATTTCACTCTTTGTTTGACGATATTAGAAAAGCACAAGAGGAAATTCATCTTCAATATTACATCATTCAAAACGATTCGCTTGGAAAAAGGCTGCGGGAAGAGCTGACAAAAAAAGCAAAAGAGGGTGTAAAAGTTCGGGTTCTCTACGACGATATTGGTTCTAAAAGGATTTCTCCCGGTTTTTTTAAAGAACTTATTCATTACGGCGGCGAAGTGGAGGTCTTTTTCCCGTCTTTTCTAAGATTAATCAATTTCCGCATTAATAACCGCAATCATCGGAAGCTTTGTATCATTGATCAAAAGATTGCTTATATCGGCGGTTTCAATATTGGAAATGAGTACTTAGGGTTGGATAAAAAATTCGGCTACTGGCGTGACACTCATTTACGAGTTCATGGTGAATCGGTTAATCAACTACAAGGAAGATTCCTATTAGACTGGAATTATGCCGCAAAGAACAAGTTGAATCTTGAGCCCTATTCTGTTCCTATGGAAAAACCTGAAGGAAACACGCCTGTTCAGATTATTGCGAGCGGGCCAAACTCTGAAACAGAACATATCAAAAATGCTTATATTAAATTGATTATGTCGGCTAAAAGAACCGTAAACATCCAAACGCCGTATTTTGTTCCAGATGCCAGTTTTATGGATGCTTGTAAAATTGCCCTGCTTTCAGGTGTTGATGTAAGTATCATGATTCCAAGTAAGGGGGATTCCCCTTTTGTTTATTGGGCCACATTGTCGTACGCCGGAGAACTAATCGATTACGGAGCAAAAATATACCTGTATGAGAAGGGCTTTATCCATGCGAAAACGATTGTTGTGGATCAGGAAGTGGCTTCGATTGGGACTGCTAATATCGACACACGAAGCTTTCGATTAAATTTTGAAGTGAATGCCATTTTGTACGATGAAAAGTCAGCCAAACAACTTCATGGACTTTTCTTGCAAGATTGCCAAGACAGCTCTGAATATACAATAACAAGATATAAAGAGCGGTCCATCATAAACAAATTAAAGGAATCCATATCACGCCTCTTATCACCAATATTATAAAAAAACTCAGCACTTCACATGAAAGTGCCGAGTTTTTTTATAGTTCAAATTCCCATTCATCTCGTAGAAGCAAATAAAGAACGAGGAGTGTATCTTCCATTTCACTTTCCAATTGCCCTTGTATTTCCACCCCTAGTTTCGGAAACAAAATTTCAGCCATTTGTTTTGTTAGCTGATTTCTTTCTTCTAACGGTACTTGATGAAATCGGCTGACGTATGTATTAATAAGCTCCCATTCTTTCATTCCCACGGATTTTAACGTCCATTCATCGATAATCAAATCGTCCTTGGAGAGCCCGCGATTTTCGATTTCTTTTTCAATAGGGGTAAGTTTCTTCTTCCGCTTTTGCTTCCGCTCGTGGACAACAATTGTACCAGCAACAAGATCCCCAAGCCGTTTATGCTTCGAATGAAAAAATATCATAACAATCCCAAGAAAATAAGCAGTCGGCAAGGAATCAATGATGCGGATGAGATTCCGAATGAAGCTTGATAACAATGTGATACTATGCCCGTTTTCCTGTATCACTCTGATTCCGACTACCTTTTTCCCAAGTGTCCTTCCTCCGGAAAAAAATTCAAACACAAAAAAGTAGCCGCCATTCACGATAAACAGAATGATAATTGTAATAGCGACAGGGAGCATACTATCCGTTAGAAAAAACGGCATCGATGACATTCCATCCATTACAAAATAAAGCGCAATTAAGATCAAAATATTGAAAACAGATAACAGTAATTGATCAATGATAAATGCAGCAGCTCTGCTTCCTAATCCGGCAAGCTGAAATTGAATCGAGACGTATTCAGGAGTTTTAATATCTAAATTGTCTTCAATCATAAAAATACCCCCATTACTCAGTTGATTTTTTCTATTGTTGTTTCTATTTTTCTACTATTTTTCTATAATAAGGAGAAAGAGTACAAAACTTCTGTAAAGAAGGTGTAAAAATGAATGTAAAGCAATTCGTCAAAATGCATCGTGAGGAATGGAAACAACTAGAGCAATTGATCGTAACCATGAGTAAGCGCCGTAATGCTATTACAGGTGATACGATCACAAAGTACCACCGACTCTATCAAAAGACAGCGCAGAATCTTTCCTACAGTCAAACCTACTTCCCAAATGATGAAGTTACAGGGTACTTAAATGGACTTGTTTCAAAATCACATAACCTGTTGTATAAAGATCAAGTATCCAGTTTCAAACAAATTCGCCAATTTTTCAGCACTACATTTATTGGTTTATTGGTTGAACAATGGAAATTTGTTGCCGCTGCGATGATTCTTTTTCTCATTGGTGCTGTAGGGAGCTTTATCGCTGTCGTAAACGATCCGCTGCATATCTATGCCATCCTTCCGGCGGCAATTGCTCAGGGTGTCGATCCCGACCAGCTCGGAAAGGGACATGATGCGGTCGACTCTTCTCTTATGTCGGCCAGCATTATGACCAACAATATCAAGGTAGCTATCTTTGCCTTTGCCGGCGGGATTACATTTGGGCTTGTAACTGTTTATTTGCTCATTTATAACGGGATCATTATTGGCGCACTTGCTGCCCTATTTTGGCATCATGAGAAATCCTATGATTTTTGGGCCTATATCGTACCCCACGGAATAATCGAGCTTACAGCCATCTTTATCGCCGGCGGTGCCGGACTGTTAATGGGCTATAAGCTCTTTGTTCCGGGCCAATACTCAAGAGGTTACCAATTAAAACACCATGCGAAACGCTCGGTCCAGCTACTGCTAGGAACGATTCCGTTGTTTGTCATCGCCGGAGTCATAGAAGGCTTCATCACCCCGGCAGCGATTTCTTTAGAGGCAAAATATATCGTTGCTTTCCTTACGGTGATTGGCTTAGTTCTTTATGTCGTAATCGGAAAGGTAAACCTATATAAATCCAAAGCTAGAGTAGATTTTGATTCATAATATCGATATAATGCGAAACGGCTGCAATCGCCAGCTTTTCTTCACGGGCCTCAATCATTTGGAGGCCTTGTTTTTCCCATTTGCTTTTTTCTCGTTTCTTCAATAGGAGCTGCTGCTGGGCAATACTTTTCACCATCGCTGCTTGTACTGTAATCGGCTCTTCATTGACTCTCCTATTGAGCGTTTGATCTTCGATTCCAATCATGAAAAATAAATGCCTCTGCCGAAGCCGTTTTAATAAGATTAAAGCGCTTTCCTCATGGAGAAAGGTTCGGACATCACTAAATAATAGTAAAAGACTTCGTTTCTTTTGAACCAATTCTAAATATTGCAGCACTGCCGCATAATTGGATTCAGCTGCATCCACTTGCAGATGATAGATTGCTTGGAGAATCGTTTGCAAGTGTGCCATTCCTTTAGCCGGCGGGACAAATACTTTAATGTCCTTTGAAAAGGCAAGGACAGAAACATAATCACCTTTTTGGAGAGCTGCTGCGGCAACGGTCATTGCTGCTTCCAACGACTTCTCTAGCCTGTTTCCTTTCTTCAATTCAGCCCCCATCATTCTTCCACAATCAAGTAAAATTGTAATATACTTCCCGTGCTCTGGTTCGTATTCATTCGTCATCACTTCTTGAAGCTTGGCCGTTTGCCGCCAGTTGATTTTCCGGGGATCGTCCCCGACCACATAACTTCTTATCTTGGAAAAATCACCCACACCACTTCGCTGTCTGCGAATCTTTAGCCCTTCGTATTTTAAAAATTGCTGTGCATTTTCCAAATATTGCTTTGTTTCGGTTAAATCCGGAATAACTTTCACTGATTCTTCTAGTTCAATGGTTGTTTGTTTCTCCCATAAACCAAGTAGACTTGTATACCGAAAATAAAGCTTACTGAAATTGTATTTTCCTCTTACATGGGCGATCGTATCATACGAGATCTCCACTGTTGTTTCCTTTGGTATGTTTCCACCGAGAGGAAACGGCCGCTTAAATGACTCTGGCAACCCGTCGATCATCCGGTAGGTAAGCGGGTAGGAAGAGGTATTTTTCACATCAATCATTACTGGATAGGAAATACCCCTTTCAAATTCAACAGGTATTATTCGTTGAAAGGTCAGCTGGTTTTCTTTTGGTGAAAAAAGTAAATCTACAAAACTAATGAAAAATACCAAGACATTTATAGTTATGACGTATCCCCACGTCAATCCTCGCCCGGTTCCAATTAATAATGCAAATGAGAGAACGAGAAACAGCAGTAATAGTCGTTTGGTTGGCAGGATTCCTCTATCTTGGAACAGGAACCGAGCCCACAAGCTCTTCAATGATTTGGTCAACGGTTGCTCCCTCCAATTCTACGTGTGGGGATAACTGAATACGATGACTCAGTGCCGGTTTGGCAACCATTTTGATATCGTCCGGCGTTACATAATCACGACCGGTCAGGTATGCCCATGCTTGTGCCGCTTTTCCAATCGAGATCCCCGCCCTTGTACTCGCACCGTATCGAATGGCTTCGGTATCACGTGTTTTCCTGACAATCTGCATCGTATAGTCCAGCACATTCTCGCTAACCGTCACTTTTTCAATTTCTTTTCTAATCCGTAAAAAAGTGTCCATGTCTAAAATAGAGGAAACTCGTTTCTCGTCAAAACTGTTTTCGATCACATGTCTTAATACAGTTTTCTCTTCCTCAAAGGTTGGAAACTCAATTTTCAGCTTAAACAAGAAACGGTCCTGCTGTGCTTCCGGCAACGGGTATGTTCCTTCAAATTCAATCGGGTTTTGCGTCGCGACAACAAAGAATACCTCTGGTAATGGATACGTTTCACCTTGGATGGTCACTTGCTTTTCCTCCATCGCTTCTAATAATGCTGCCTGGGTCTTTGCCGGCGTCCGGTTGATTTCATCAGCTAGCAGGATATTCGTGAAAATAGGCCCCTTCAATGTTTGAAATGTACTTTCTTTCATATTGTAGATCATGCTGCCTGTGATATCACTTGGCAGTAAATCCGGTGTAAACTGAATCCGGTTAAATCCGCCGCCTAAGAGTCCTGCCAGTGTTCGCACCATTTGCGTTTTGCCTGTGCCTGGTACGCCTTCCAAAAGTACATGTCCCCCGGTTAAAATAGCGGACAACAAAAGCCTTAAATTAAGTCTCTGACCAATAATCCGCTCCTCATATTTTTCTAAAAAGGATGTTAATTCTTTTTTCATGCTTCGACCTCTTTTCGTAAATGCTCCAATTTTCTTGACCAAAATAGGTATTCCTGTTTACTTATTTTTTCTTTTTCAAGCATGTTAACCAATCCGCTTAGAAATGATTTAATCTCATGAGTGGGCATGTTAGTCCATCTTTTCTCAAAATAACTAGAAAGATCCTGCCATTCTCTGCTGTATGGAATTTGCCAGTGTTCTTGTAGAAGGAGCTTCACATAATCGGCTTGGATCAGTAAGGAATCATGGTAACGTTTGCCTCTAAGGTACCAGGCAGCAATTGCTTGGATGCCTTCATCACTAAATCGAACTGATTCTTCCCTTGGGATAAAAATGGGTCCGAATCTTTTACCTTGAAACCAAAGCCAAAGGACCATGCCTAAAATTCCTTGTATAACAAAGAGTAAAAACCACATTGGATAGACGGTCCAAATTGTGGAGGTGTTCTCCCCGCCATGAATGTATTCATCAAACAAAAAGGACTGTGCATGACTCTTATTTAGTAGATAAATAAGAAGTGGTAAATGATCATCTTTTAATAGGTTTTCATTTGTCAGCCATTCAGGAGTAATCGCAACAATTAAATGACCTTCACCATAAGAACGTTTAAGCGCAACAGTTTCATTAAGACTACTTAATAATTCCTCATCTTCCTTCATAGTTTGCAAACGGATTGGGGAACTAATCTCAGCCCGATACATTGCATGTGACTGATCATATACGTTAGGGGAAGATTTTTGTTCGATAAACTCTGTGTTTACATCAAACATCCCTTTTGGATTGGTTTGTAATAACAAAATGGTATTCCCAGACTTCATGAAGTTAACATAATCCTTCATTGCATCTTTTTCAGGATAAAATGACGGTTCAACCATAACGAGTAATTGATTTTTCTTCCCTTTAGGCAGCATTTCAGGTGAATGCTTCCACCTCATTACTTCCTTTTCTTTCTTTAGATATGTATAAAATGCCTTCACACCTGAAGGAGATGGAGAATCAGATACAAAATTCGGGTATACTCTCGGCTTCGATGAAAAGGAAAAGTAACTTATCGTTAAAAATAGGATGAGTAGGACGATGAGCCAAATCCATGTCCTACCCTTTGATTTTGGTTTCATCGGCTGCTCTACTCCTCACTTTCTCCTAACCATTTCATTGCTTCCTGTTTAAACTGAACATATTCCTCATTACTCACCGTTCGTTCCCCGTATGTCACTTCATCAAAGAAGTGGGCAATCCGGTAAAATTGGTCGGCGTTTTGTTGATTGATTTTCCGAAGTTCATCATAGTAATCCCAATTCGTTTTCCATATCCTCGCCTCAAGCCATCCTTTTTCATGAAAATACAGGAGCAGTGCTAAAAACAAATGGCGGATGGAAAGAGTATATTCCGCTGAAGACTCATACTTCCCCGCCTGTTCAAGATGCCGCTCGAACGTCCAATTTATTTCCTTCATTGAT
The DNA here is from genome assembly GCF_044762155.1 of Neobacillus sp. NPDC097160. Lineage (NCBI taxonomy): Bacteria > Bacillati > Bacillota > Bacilli > Caryophanales > Bacillaceae > Neobacillus > Neobacillus sp. NPDC097160. Next base: position 193,948 of record NZ_JBIWDU010000005.1, read on the forward strand.
TGAAGTGGCTTTTGCTTGCGGAGCTTTACATTCCGTCTCGTATTTCGAAAAAGGAAGAATGCCAACAAGGCTAATAGAAAAATAACAATCACAATAATCGCGATTAAGATTGGTCCGGAAGCACTACTGGCTGATGTAATGTCGGGGAACAACTTTTCCAGTTGTTCTGCCAACCATTCTTTTGCTTTTTCCCACCAGGTCTGGATAAACCCCTTCGATTCGTTGTAATAAACCCGATATTCTTGAGAATTTAAAATTTCTTTAAGATCGTTTCGTGCCTTGTTTGCATCTAACATAATCATCACCTAACATAATAGGTTTTTTAGATAGTTTTATAGTCTTCAATCAATTCTTTTAAATCGTCGGCATCATGTCTTGTTTTTAAATCAAGATACATAACTCCATAGCCCACTGAGAAAATCATTGTCGTAAATAGTGTTGCCAAATTAGAAATCATCTTTAATAGGACGCTGTTTCCTAAAAGAAGCCCGAATGTTAATTCTACGGCAACACTAATTATTGAAACAATAATGTAAAACACAATATATAGTCCCATCGAAGCCCATGTTCGATTTTTTGAAAGTTTCCAGCTTCTAGAAAATCCCGGAGATGTTTTATCAAGCACAACAGAACCAAAATAAAAACTCCAGCGGGTTAATAAGAGTCCAATCCCAATCGCACCACACAAAAATAGTAAGATACCTAAAAGAATACCGATGATCGGGTTCACCGCCGTCGCGACTATTCCTCCAATGACAGCAACAATTACAATCGGAATAATGATAATTCCTAACGAGATTAGTCCAAATAATATTCCGCTCCCAAGAATTGGCCAAAATCGGGAAAAGGCTTGTTTAATAACAGATCCAACGGTAAATTCTTCATTTTTCCGAATATGATTTATCGCAAACAGGATCGCCGCCTCAGCAACCGGGAATAATAGAGCACTAAATAAACCGACCACAATTAAGCCAATATCTACTCCTAAATTGCTGGAATTGATCGTACCTGATTCCTCTAAACCTGAGAGAATTTGCTCAAACCAATCATTACCCGTTCCAACCTGCCTAAAAAAGCTAGTACCTGAAGCCAATTGGATAATCGCTTGAATCAAGTAGATGGGTCCCATAAAAATGATTGAAATCATGAAAAATTCCTTAAAGCGATTTTTAGTTAAACTAAAAGTGTGATCCAGGATTTCCCCGAATCCTTTTGGCTTTTTAAACTTTGTGTCCAACGTGCAATTCCCCCTTGAATGAATGTGAAAAATGGTTATTATTACCGCTTATTTTATCATTATTCTGATATATGTGGGACAGAAAGTTAAAAAAAACGGATAATTATAGCCTAACCCCAGTTTTATACTAAAAATGGGAGTTAGGCTTTTTAAAAACAATATAAATTTTCCCTTATAAGTTCGAAAATTCTTCCACAAGCTCCCCAAATCGTTTGAGGGAGTTTTCGATTGGGATTGGTGTTGTTAAATCAACACCAGTCTTTTTCAACAGTTCCAGCGGGTAGTCTGAACTGCCGCTTTTTAAAAACTCCAAATAGGAATGCAGTGTATTCTTATCCCCTTCAAGAATTTTCGTTGCTAAATGGATCGCGGAAGAATAACCGGTTGCGTACTTATACACATAAAACGGGCGATAAAAATGAGGAATTCTCGACCAGCCATACTTCACTTCCTCATCAAAGACCACGTCATTCCCATTATATTCCCTAAACAATCTTTCGTAGGTTTGATTAAACACTTCTACATTTAATGGCTGACCCTTTTCCGCCATTTCATGCGTTAGCGTTTCAAACTCGGCAAACATGACTTGAGTGAAAAATGTCCCTTTAAATTGATCGATAAAGTGGTTCAGTAAATGCTTCCGAATGTCATCATTCTTCTCATTGTTTAATAAATAGTTAATCATTAGGACTTCATTGACCGTTGAGGCTACTTCGGCCACAAAGATGCTGTACCGTGCGGTAATTTGCGGTTGATGCTGCGAACTCAATCGGCTGTGAACGCCATGTCCGCATTCATGTACAAGCGTGAATAAACTATCTAAATCATCTTGGTGGTTAAGAAGGATAAACGGATGGACACCGTACACACCTAGATTGTAGGCACCGGACCGTTTACCTGGAGTTTCGCGAACGTCGATATACTGGGCTTGCTTAAACTCCTTAAGAATGCTGATATATTCCTCTCCCAAAGGTGCTAAGGCTTTACACATAGTTTCATAGGCTTCCTCATACGAAATCACTTGTTTGACACCATTAACGAGTGGGACGCTCATATCATATTGACGAAGTTCATCCAGTTTCAACTTTTCCTTACGAATCCGAGTATATTGATGGAGTGGGGCGATATTGTTTTTCGTCGTTTGAATCAGATTTTCATAAACTTCTTTCGGTACTTTATCGCCAAATAGGGCCTTTTCAAGTACAGACGGATATTGACGAATCCGAGCAAGAGTAACATTATTTTTAATGGCTGCCGAAAGTGTCGAGGCAATCGAATTTTTTAATTGCATATATGGCTGATAGTAGGCTTTATATGCTTCTCTGCGTTTTTCACGGTCATCATCCTCAATTAATTTTGCATACATCCCCCGGGTAAGTTCCACACGTTCACCGTCATTGCCGGCAACCTCCCCAAACTTTATATCAGCGTTATTCATCATTCCAAAGGTATGGCCTGGAACGGATAACGCTTCACCTAATTGCGAGAGGAGTTCTTCTTGCTCTTTACTAAGCACATGGTTCTTGTAACGGAACGATTCCCATAAGTCTTCAGCAAAATAGGCTAATTTTTCTTCTGCCAAAATGTAGCCTTTTACAGTTTCCTCATCCAGATTTAATAAATATGGCATGAAAAAGGATGTGGCAGCGCTAACCTTTACACTAAGCTGTTTTGCCCGGTCTAACAAGGCTTGTGCCTCTATTTCCCTTGTGTTTTCATCTACCTTTAACATCGCATAAGCGTAAACCTTGTTAAAATGAAAGGATAGCTCTTCTCTCTGATAAAGATATTGATACAAGGTATGCCCATCGTGAATTTCGCCATCAAATTGTTTGAGTTTATCCGTCATTTTTTCAATCATCTGATAATCCTGTTCCCATTTGCTAATATCCGCATAGATATCTGCCAAATTCCACTTTTCATGGGCGGGAACTTCATTCCTGCTTGTATATGTCATCATTTTTCTCCTTTCCGGGAAGCGCGGGGAGGGTCCTTATGCTTCATTGAGCTATGCTCACACCTTCTTTATTATATGAGATTTTGGATTGAGATAAAACAAAAGCAGGTCAACTGGTTGACCTGCCCGATTCAATCTTATATTGTTTCTTATTTCCTGATTGCCATTAATCTTTCATTTACTTCTTCTTCACTCAAGCCATGCTCGGCAATATATCTGTTCGTTGGGTGAACCCTGCACTCGTGAGAACAGCTGCGCAGGTGTTTATGTTCATTTTCCTCTGAGCAAAGGATTTTTTTATTACATTCAGGGTTGGCGCAATTCACGTAGCGTTCGCAAGGTTCACCAGAGAAATAATCTTTTCCAACTACGACATGTTCCTTACGATTCACGGGGACGCTAATACGCTCATCAAACACATAAAGCTGGCCATCCCATAATTCACCTTGAACCTCAGGGTCTTTACTGTAAGTTACGATACCGCCATCAAGCTGTGATACATCTTCAAAACCCTCTTTAAGAAGCCAACCGGAAAATTTTTCACAGCGGATTCCACCGGTACAATAGGTAAGAATTTTTTTACCCTCAAATTCTTGCTTATTTTCGCGAATCCATTCAGGTAAATCGCGGAAATTCAATATGTCTGGTCGAACTGCCCCACGAAAATGACCTAAATCAAATTCATAATCATTCCTGGCGTCAATCACGACCGTATCTTCTTTTTGCATTTCGGCAAAGAATTCTTTTGGCTTTAAATGCTTTCCTGTTACCTTATTAGGATCGACATCATCTTCCAATCGTAAAGTAACAAGTTCAGGTCTGTAACGAACCTTCATTTTCTTAAACGCATGCTCTGATGCTTCATCTATTTTAAAAATAGTTCCTGCAAACAGCGGATGCTCATCCATGTATTTCATATAGGCGTCAGTATGTTCAATGGTGCCTGACACCGTACCATTAATTCCTTCAGCTGCGATGATGATTCGTCCTTTTAAACCCAAATCATTACAGAATTGACGATGTTCATTCACACATTCCTCAGGATTCTCTATCGATACATATTTGTAATACAATAACACTCTATAATCTTGATTCATGTTTACCACCTTAAACTTTATATAAAATTATACTTATTTTTAACATTAACTTATTTATTATATCAAAAATCAGCAGTAGTTTTCAAATAGTATTAACTTTTTGCAATGGCTGCGGTGAATATTACCAACACTTTCTCCTCCTAAATTCTGTTACAATTTTTATAGGTTACAAAAATAAGGAGGAATCCATCCTATGAAGAAACGCACGATCCTCCTGTCACTGGTAATAGCGATTACCTTCATTGGAGGAATCATGACTGGAGTTCTATTCTCCACTAACAATACAAAAAATAAAATAATTCATATAGATCAACTACCTAAATCGGCTATCAAACCGGAGACTAAAGAGTTGCCAAAGGTGGTAAAAACACAATCTAAAGTGCTCATCGGGTATGTTCAGGATTTTCGTGATCCAAACGTTGTTGATTATTCCAAATTAACCCATGTTATTTTCTCTTTCGCCCATCCGACAAAGGACGGAGGTATTTTGCTTAATGGTGATACAGCATTAAAAAACCTACGGGCAGTTGTTTCAAAAGCAAAAAAATCTGACACCAAAGTGATGCTTGCTGTTGGCGGATGGTTTCACATAAATGGCGGAGAATCCTATGAGTATTTTAAAACCGCTATTTCTAATCCCGTATCAAGGACAAAGCTAGTTAATGAGCTTACTAGTATCGTAGATCGTGAGCAGCTTGACGGGATTGATATCGATTTTGAACATCCCCGCGGGGAAGCAGATGCCGAAAATCTTGCGGCCTTTACGAAGGAATTGAGTGCACAGCTTCATCCAAAGAATAAAGAGTTATCCATTGCGGTTTATTCAAAAATTCATGCCGTTACACTTACGGAAATTGGCTTTGTCGTCTATGAACCGTCGATGTTCCAGGATGTTGACCATGTAAATATTATGGCCTATGACGGCCAATGGGATGATGGCTATCATGCTGCCAACTTATCACCTTACCCGTTTACAGAGAAAATCGTCAACTATTGGGCAGATTTGTTTGACAAAAATAACCTGCCAAAAGAAAAATTGGTGCTGGGCGTTCCGTTCTATGCGCAGCCGGAGGATCCAAAAGTCAAGCAGGTGTCCTATGGAGCCATTATAAACCAAGATCCGGCAAACGCCTCAAAAGACACGGTTAGCATGAATGGCACAACCTACTATTATAACGGCGGTGCCACGATAAAAAAGAAAACAGACTTGGCATTAGCTCACAGCTTCGGCGGGATGATGATCTGGGAAGTTGGGCTCGATTCCCAAGGGCCACATAGTTTAACAGGAACTATTTTTAATACATTGAAGGGCTCAAATACTGAGCCAATCAAATATTATGCAGTTAAGAAAAATAGGTAAAAGAAAAGCAATACTCTCTCATATTATTCGAGAGTATTGCTTTTTTTTGAAATATTTAATTTAGTGTTCATTCTGCTTAAAGGTAACCATTAATTGGACAATTTCCGAGCGGCTGCCGATTCGAATCGGTGTCCCCCAAAAGCCATATCCTGATGACACGATCGATTGAAGTTGACTACGCTTTAAGTAACCCCAATCATTCTCATAGATTTTATTGGTGATCAAGTTCATCGGAGCGATTTGGCCTCGATGGGTATGTCCCGACACCATCAGGTCAACCCCATTTTTCTCCGCAATATCGAAATCATATGGCTGGTGCTCGAGTAAAATCACTGGTTTTGTAACATCCACTAGCTTCATTAAATCGGCAAGTTTAGCGCGGACAACATCTTGATATCCTCTATCCTTCCTGCCAATTAAGGTAATCCCATTTTCCAATTTCACTGTTTCATCATCCAGAACGTTCATGCCGCTATTCGTAAATACTTTTACTAAGTCAGCACTTTGATCACGATCATGATTGCCAAAGGATGCATATACCGGTGCATTTATTTGTCTTAAGATTTGCGGAATCCCTTTTTCGAGATAGGGCTTCACATCATCGTCTATAATATCACCTGGGAACAATACTATATCTGGGTTTAAAGAATTGATTTGCTTAACAAGCTTTTTGGCATGATGTGCACCCGACAGGACACCGAAATGCATATCAGAAGCCATTACAATATTCATTGTCTGCTTTCCTTCAGCCTGCTTCGGGATGTTGATTGAATAAGTCCGAACAACTGGGCTGTACGCATTGTATATGCCAATAGCCATTAAGCAACCTAAAGCGATTCCGGTGGCAAATCCAGACCATTTGATTACATTCCTTTTCGAAAAGCGGGTAAATCTCGATAAAAAGACAAGTAGATTAACGAGCGGGAGTAATAAAATCGAAAAATAAAAGATTCCCAACCAGATGGCACCAACCCATGTAATGATTTGAAATTCCTCTAACCAGCGCCCGAGCATAAACGAATAGGCAAAGAATAGTAGAAGGACCCAATATATGTACTTGATTGACTTCTTGTTAACCGATAATGTTTTCAGCCATTTCCAGCCATTCCAGCCGATATAAAACAAAAGTAAATTGTATACCACAAAAACAACAATAAAAAAACCCATACAATGAACCCCTCTATCTAGAATTCTTCCTTTTATTAGACCGTATTTACAGAAAAAGCACAACCATTTGGTGCCTAACACCACGTTCGACACAATTCTGTAATAAAATTTGGTAGTTTTCTAAAATATTTCCAAGATTTTTGAAGGAGTTTGTCGAAAAAGAGAGAATCAAATTAGAGAGTTTTAAAAAAGGAGGAATTTGCTTGAAGAAATTACTAACCGTATTATGTGGAATTTTGGTGGCTTTATCTTTATTTGTGACAACTGGGAATACTGCAAAAGCAGCAGAACCTGATGTGACACCAGCGGTTACGGACGATGATAGTTGCGGTTGTCACGACCTCATTCCGCTGACTGGTGTCGAGAGAAATAAGATTGTTGCTAAGTTTATCAGCAGTGACGAGTTCAAAGCTAAGAAATCAGAACTTTTAAAATCTGGTTTTAAATGGAATGGTGCGCATACAATCGAGGTAGTATTGCCAGCAGAGGGTGTAACAATGGTTGGCGTACCGTTTTTTAGTGCAGACGGAGTTCCAACTGTGTATGTTTTTATTAATGGTGTTTTCGTTGGTACTGCTCCGGCCGAATAATAAACAAAATTCCCAACCATTAAACGGTTGGGAATTTTGTTGAACTATAATAATTATTAAACCATACTGTTTCGGCAATAAAAATGCCTTTTCAATCACCCAAACTGCCAAACACTATGACTTAGATTTCCATAACGGAAGCTGCGATGCAGTAAGGTTGCTTTTTGCTCATCATCGGCTGCACCCATTGCATAGAAAAGGGGTATAAAGTGTTCTTTCCCATATGGTGGAACTGCATATTCGGCATAGGGTGCCAGTGAATCATAGTTGAATAATGACTCCACATCCCAATTTTGCAGGTGATGTGCCAGCCAATCATCGAATTCCAGTGCCCATTGATCGACTTCGTTATCTGCCCATTTCACTGCTCTTAAGTTATGAACTGTCCCGCCACTACCGATAATTAATACATCATTGGCTCTTAAAGCCGATAAGGACTTCCCAATTTTATACTGTTCTTCGGGTTTAAGCTGTGGATTGACTGACATTGAAATGACGGGAATATCCGCGTTCGGGTAAAGTAAACGAAGCACAATCCACGCACCATGATCCAGGCCACGCTCGGATTCTACCACAAACGGGATCCCATTTGCCTTAAACAAATCCTTAATTTCTTGTGAAATCTGCTGATTTCCATTAGCAGGATATTTAATCTGATATAGCTGTGGATCGAAACCGCCGAAATCATAAATAGTGCTGTACGAATCGACTTCACTTACTTTTTGCTGAATGGATTCCCAATGGGCAGAAAACAATATGATCGCCTTCGGACGTGGCATGGTTTTACCCAACTGATCCAAAAATTGTGTATACTCATTATTTTCTATTGCTAATAACGGTGCTCCGTGAGCAATAAACAAAGATGGTATCATGTAACTTACCCCCTAATTGGATAAAATCCTGACTTTTTATAATGAGGTTGTATCTGTCTTTTGTCCTTTAAACACGAACTGATCGAGTGCAAACATCTTACTGCCGTTAATGGCAATAAATACTGCCATCGCTAGTAAAGCTAAATCTAACTCATAACCAGCCATTTCACCATTTCCTAAAAACCCAACAGCTAGTTTCACTTTTAGAGTTGCACCTACCATCAATAGGGCGAGTAAAGCAGCAACAAATCTGCTTCCTAAACCAAGAATCAAGGCAATACCACCAATTACTTCTACTAAAGCAACTCCATATGCGAGGAATCCTGGTAAGCCGATTGCATCAAACCAACCAACGATATTCTCAATGCCTCCTTGAAACTTAACGAATCCATGAACAAAAAACGTAATTCCTAATATTACACGCAAAATTAATGTACTAGCCTCGAATTTTTTTAACATTTTACCTTACCTCCAGTTAATTTTAATTAGTTTTCCAATTGATTAAATATCCAATTAATAAAATCTTGGTGATTTTTTAAAGAGACAGTATGTCCTTCTTGATAGGTTTTAAATGTTACATCTGCCCCTAACTTACGAAAATACTCATTATTGGCTGTGCCCCATTCAAACGGAAGAACCTGATCCATTTCTCCATGAGATATGAAAATGGATAAATCATCGACTGGTTTGATGCTGTACTCTTCCTTTACAAATGCCGGGATGTACCCACTTAGAGCAACAATACCCTTAATCCGATTTCCTAATGTCAATCCTAAGGTCATAGAAAGGATTGCTCCTTGACTGAAACCAAGTAAGAATAAGCGGCTTGCATCCAATGGATATTCATCCAATGCATAGTCAATAAAACTTGTAAGCCTATTTATTCCCTCATCGAACACTTCTCGATGTGGTTTGCCATACCCTTGAATCGTAAAATAGGCATAGCCGGGCGGCTGTGATAGGTGGCCGCGAATACTAAAAATAAAAAACTCGTCCTCTAAGCCTTCTACCATTTGCAGCATATTTTGTTCATTACTTCCAATACCATGCATTATGAACAATGCAGGATACGACTTTTCCGGATCGAGTTGTGCCGGCGTCCGAAGTTCATAAATCATCGGTGCATTCACTAAAATCATCCTTTCTTTAAACAAAAATTGTTAGCGCACTTCTTATACCATAATGTAGGCTCATTATGACAAAGCTAATCAAATGAAATCAAATTAGTTTTATCTAAATAATTTTGTCTTCATTAGGTGAGCTTGCATGACCATTTATATTTAAATAGTAAAAAAAGATTCATATTACAAAACAAATGAACAAAAAAACCTTCTGTGTTTATATATATGAACCTTTGTTGCATATAGAATAACAATTTATTAAGTGGATTGTCAATTGTTTTTTTGCTAATATGTAAATATGTTCTATATTAGAAAACTATTGAGGTGGTTCAATTGGATATTGGCTCAAAGATTCGGGCAATACGTAATAGAAAAAAAGTCACCATTGCACAAATGTGCGAAGGAACTGGGCTTTCAAAAGGATTTATTAGCAATGTTGAGAATAACAACACCTCCCCATCCATTAACACATTGCAAACCATTGCAACCTATTTAGATGTACCACTGCCTTATTTGCTGCTTGAAAAGAAACAACATATGCAAGTTGTTCGAAAAGACGAAAGAACTTACTCTACTTTAAATAATTTAAAAATCGAGCATATCACATCTAAAGGCGGGTTACGGTTAACGAGTGTTAAGTTTCCACCGGGCGCTTCAATTGGTGATGCGCATGCACATGAAGGTGAAGAGTGTCATTTAGTATTGGAAGGGAAAGTTCTTGCGGAGCAAGGTGAAGACTCCTTTATTCTCGAACAAGGAGATTCTTTTAGTTGGAATGCATGTGTACCGCATACGGTTACAAATATCGGAAATGAAAAAGCGGTCGTACTGGTTGCCGTTCATTCCGATAAAGAACTTAATGACTTGTTATAGAAATCCCAGAGGTAAACGAGGAACCAACCAGGTTCCTCGCACCCTCAATTTTTAAATAGTTGATAGATATTCCTTTATTTCCGATATAAGATCTTGATGGTTTTCAATCATACTCATATGTCCGGAATTTTTTATTATCTCTTGTTTGATGTTCTCACTGCTCACCGAAAAGGTTTTTTCAGCTGGAATGATTTGATCCTGTTTACCCGCAATCAAAAGCACGGGCAATGTAGTTGTTTCCAAAACATGATTGCGGTCAATCCGATTCTTCATCGCGGATAATGCACTAATCGTCCCTTGGGCTGAGGTTAAGTACCCAATTTCTTTTGCAGTTTTCACATAATCCTGTTCTACGTTTTCTGGTGAAAACAGCTTTGGAACCAAACCATCTATAAGTGACTTTACCCCTTCATTCTTTACCTTATCTACATTTGCTTCCCTGCCCTTTTTCGCCTCTTTCGAATCTGGATAGGCTGTCGAATGGACAAGCGAGAAACCGTTTAACTGGTTGCTATATTTTTCAGCAAAAGCAAGTGTAATATAGCCCCCTAATGAATGACCAAACATCGTAACCTTCTGGAGATTTAACTGATTTAAAAGTCCCTTTATAATGTCCGCATAATCCTCAATCGAAAAATTTTCTTTATCAATACTTGATTCCCCATGTCCTGGAAGGTCCGGGGCAATTACGCGGTAGCTTTCTGAAAGTTCCGGAATGACTTTTTCCCAATAACCCGAACTTCCGCAAAAACCGTGAAGCAGAATGATTGCATTCCCTTCACCCTGATCAACATACGCAATGGTCGCATCTGGTAATGTTACACTTTTTGTTTTCATCATTCATCACTCCTCACTTCGTATATACCCAATTATAAAAAAAGCATTACCTCATGTCGAAGCAATGCATCGTTGTTATCCAATTTGTTCTTCATTTATATCCGTAGTTAATAAGGATCTTTTATTTGGAATGAGGGTTAAATTTGATCTTTTCAATAAATAATCTAAGTGTTCGACCGGCATGGAACCATGGCCCTTGCTGTCACCCAGAATAAATTGTACCGTAACCCCATTATTGCTTTTCACTGTCATCGTTTCAGCAGAATTGAAAAATTCCTTCGCTGACTGCGAAATTTGATATTTGGTTCCTTCTTCAATTAACATGAATTTTCTCCTTTTAATGGAATTCTCCATGTTAGTATTCCAAAACGACGATTATACATACATAATTTTTCCAATAAACAAAAAAATATGGGCTTTCCCTCTCGCTTTTTACTCTTCCTCATCCATCATTTCATCAAACGCAGCAGAAACCTTATCAAATTCCTCATCGCTTTCTATAGCGGAGAAATCCCCATCATCATCAACTTTTAAAAAGAAAATATCAATATCCTCATCTGTTTCTTGTTTCACGTCTTCAGCAAAACCGACAGCCACATAATCTATTCCTTCAATCGTCATTACCCCTAACACTTCTACATCCTGTTCATCATCATTCTCATCGCTAATCGTAAAAATTTCCCCAACTTCAATTTTACTCATGTATAACTCTCCTTTCATAAAAAAATGATCCTCAAAACAGTATTTCTAAAAAGAATATAAATTAACCTACAATTTTTCATATTCATCAAAAGTCTTATATAATTAATTTTATCTGATTATGTAAGGAGATAACAAATATGAGTCAAAAAGAGTTAGAAGAAAAAATCATTCAACACTACCAAGGGGAAGAAAAAATGATGATTCTCGTATTTGCCCAATGGTGCGTGAATCATGATCTAGATCCAGAAGAATTATATCTGCGGGCATATCCAAGCCAGTCTGCAAATCCCGCCTTAAAAGAAGCAATCGAGTTGACCGTACCTAAAGTGGAAGCAGGAGAGGTGGATAACGAAACACTGTTAGGTGTATTATCATTGTTCGGCAATGATGATCTCGCTTTTGTTGTTACAGAAGAGATCCGCAAAATAAAATAAACAAGAAACCCGTTTTTGGCTGATAAGCTTTGCCAATAAACGGGTTTCTTCTTCATTATTATAGTATACCAAGCATTTTCACTGTTTGTGTAATAAGGAGTGGAACAATAATGGCGATAACGGTTGGAATGAGGAACGCAAGAAACGTCCACTTTTTGCTCTTCGTTTCCTTATAAATATTAAGCAGTGTTGTTCCGCACGGATAATGTAAGAGAGAAAATAACATCATATTCAATGCTGTGAGCCATGTCCAGCCATGATCCAGAAAGATTTTCTTCAAATCAACTAAGCTATCAACCTCAGTTAACGAGCCCGTTGATAAATAGCCCATTAATAGGATCGGCAGGACTATTTCATTTGCCGGCAGCCCTAGAATAAACGCCATCATGATGTATCCATCAAGACCCAGCAGTTTTCCAAATGGGTCTAAAAATTCCACTGCATACATCAAAATACTGGTATCACCAATGTAAATATTAGCAAATACCCAGGTTAGGATTGCGGCAGGTGCTGCAACTTTAACCGCCCTAACTAATACAGACCAAGATTTTGTTAACGATGACCGAATGACTGTATCAAAAATCTTTGGTTTCCGGTATGGCGGCAGTTCTAACGTATAATGTGTCGGAATTCCTTTTAATGCCGTTTTAGACAGCACCCATGAGACAAAAAAGGTAACGATGATTCCAAACATGACAATTCCAACAATCACTCCTGTAGTGACAAGTGATTTTAACCCGCCGGTAAAATTAGCTGCCATAAATAGGGACGCCAACACGATTAATGTTCCCCAGCGGCCATTACATGGAACAAAGTTGTTTGTCAAAATCGCAAGCATTCTTTCTCTTGGCGATTCAATGATTCTTGTAGAAATAACCGCTGCAGCATTGCAGCCGAATCCCATGGCCATTGTTAATGATTGCTTCCCGTGTGCCCCAACCCGTTTAAACAATCGATCCATATTAAAGGCTACCCGCGGTAAATAGCCGTAATTTTCAAGCAAGGCGAATGTTGGGAAGAAGATCGCCATCGGTGGCAGCATCACGCTGATCACCCAGGTCGTTCCCCGATATAAACCGAGGACAAGCATTCCATGCAGCCATTCCGGGGCATGAAGGAAAGCAAACATTGAAGTGATATACCCTTCGATATACCCAAATAGCTCAGCGAGCATTGATGATGGGATATTCGCTCCTGCGATCGTTAAATAAAACAATACTCCTAACATCATAATCATAATCGGGAAACCGAAAATCGGTGAGGTAAAAATCGCATCGAGTTTTTCTGTACGGGTATCCCGTTTCGATTGAGTATAAGAAATTCCTTCGCGGCATAATGTGTGGCTGCGGTCGTAAAGATGTTCGACTATGTCATCTCTCAGCTTAGATGTTGACAAGCTCTGCGCCTCAGCATAAAGCTCTTGAATACTCATTTACTGAACCTCCTCCTGCATCAAGCGTTTGCCAATTTCCTTTAGTAATGTCTCATCCCCATCTAGCAATCTTAAAGAAACCCAGCGGGAAGAAATTTGATTTCCCACCATTTCGCGTACCTTAGGTTCAATCTTCATAATTTTCTCTTCAATTTCATCGGGATATGTCATTTGATCGGGATGGCATTCAATTGCTCCAGTTACAATGCGATCAATGGTATCTAAGAGCATGGGGAAGCCCTTTTTATTCCTTGCCGAAATTTTGATCACAGGTACCCCTAACCGGTTTGTCAATAAGCGCTCATTAATCTGAATTCCCTGCTGTTCGGCGACATCGATTAAATTAATGCAAATCACGACATTTTTGGTCATCTCTAACACTTGCAATGCCAAATTGAAATTCCGCTCCAATGAAGTTGCATCTAACACAACAAGTGTTACATCCGGTTTTTCAAAAACGATATAGTTTCGCGCCACTTCTTCGTCCGTGGAATTTGAAAACAGCGAATAGGTGCCGGGCAGATCAATAAGTTGAAAGTTTTTATCTTTATACTGAACGCTTCCCTGTGCAAGGGAAACGGTTTTCCCGGCCCAATTTCCCGTATGCTGTCTTAGACCTGTTAAGGCATTGAATAACGTACTTTTGCCAGTATTTGGGTTACCCGCTAACGCAATTCGGTACTCATTCCCCATTAGATACCAGCTCCCCTTCAATTCTAGAACTCTCCTCTTTCCGGAGAGCAATGGTCGTTTGACTGACTCGGAAGGCAATTGGGTCACCCAACGGACTTTTACGGACAACCTCTACCGTTGCTCCCTTTACAAATCCCAAATCTAATAATCTTCTTCTCATCACACCATCTAAATTTAACGAAGTAATTTTTATCAAATTTCCTTTTTCACCATGGACCAATTGCATTGTTTTAGGTTTATCCATCTCTCTTTCCCCTTTCTCAAAATCTTTCCCACGGGCAACTTTTCTTTAATTATATGAAATAGCTGCCAATATTGCCACCTTTTTATAAAAAAAATAGCCGCCTACTTTAAAGGCGACAAATCAAATACTATTTTTTTATGTTAAAACCTCGCGCAATACAATCCCAAGTGAGATGCCAATGAACATCGAAGTCAATGTACCGAGCAAGAAATACTCCGCCCAGTCCCTGTCATCCATTTGTTTGAATCTGGCAATCGATTTTGCCGCAACAATAAAGCCGATCGCAGGATAGGCACTGTAAAATGTCAACACTAACACTAGCAATCTTTCAATATAGCCAATTAATTTTCCGCGAGAAAGATCGTGTTTTGAGAAAATGGTGTAATGATATTCTTCCGTTAACCCCTTTTTCCCCATATTTTTATTGACAATAGGTTCTTGTCGTTCTGTTTTAAATGAATACTTTCCTTCAAAGGATAACAACTGATTCGGCAGAGAACCTAAAAGAATCCGAATGACATGTCCACTTACACTTGTGGTTAAAATAACAATGATTACAATAAATAATCCGGCATTTACTGTACCTATCTTAGAACCTTCGCCAAATACTTCAAGTATTTTTCTGAATGTTATTCCGATAAATAAATGGCAAGCAAGAATGATCGTGCCGAAATGAAGGATTTGATCTAGGAGGAAAAAGCTGAGCCGTTTCAGATTCTCCTCATTCGATATCTTTATCGGATCGAACAGTTTCATTTTTAATAAGTCGATAAAAAAATGAGACACAACAATAAAAATCAAAGGGAAAACAAAATAATTAAGGATATTCGATGGTTTAAAATGAAAGATCAAAAAGCCGCCTAAAATGAATCCGGTCATTAAAAAATGATGTGCTATATGCTTTTTGATATATTTAAGCTTTTCCAGTACCATATCATCGGTTTGTAAATAAAAATCGGCGATTAAATGCGCGAGTAGTAGACATAAAATCAGCATGGGATCCCCTCTCTGTTCGGTTCATGCTAATGAGCAAGTAAAGTATTTATATTTTCTTTCACATGTTCTCTAATTGTATGGCTTAATACGTCACTTTTTATCTCTATATCTTGATAGGAGCTTTTTTGCAACGAATTTAGGATGTTAATCATTTCATGAAAACTATGGAGAATCTCTTCACTTTTTCCTTTTTTAAAATGACTCGAGATGGTCGGCGGTGTTTTGCCTAATAGGTTTCCTACTGCTTTTTGCTGCTGCACTATCAAATAGGTGGAACATACACGCTCCTGAATGGTCGTTTGTTCCTTCATTAGACTATATTGCAAATACAATAATGTATTGAATAACGTTTCAAATTCATTTCTAAATTGATTGTACATAAATGGACTAGTATAAAACTGGTCAAGCTCAAATTTAAACAGCGGCCTGTTTTGGTCTTGCTTTAACAAATCATTTGCATATCGGGCCTGCTTAATCAATGGATGAATCCATTTTTCAATATCCACTTCTTCTAGTTTCCGGTCGATATCGCCAAAAGACAAACCAAAATAAGGTTTGTGATCACGATATTTCCAAATCCTGCTGAGAAAAAAAGCAATGATATAGGCGGTTGAATAGCCATAACCAACAAAGATGATTTCATCTCCAGCTCGATGCTTGACTTTAATAGGAGCCATTTCATTTGTCCAAATATTGATGGCTTGGACCATATCATCTAAATAAACAGTCAGTTCATCTCCCTTATTATCGGCAGAAGAATTACTGACATCTGCTATAAAAATCGATATTGGATAATGCTTTTTTTGCACGGTTCACTCACCCTAATTAGATTATTTAATCTAATTTTAATAAAGTTAGATTAAATAGTCAAACTGCGGTCCAATTCGATTCAATAGTAAAATACTTCAAATGATTGTAAACTGATTCCATTCCTGAGGCAAGAGCATTTGATACTGCTTTTGTAAAAAACGGTCGTCGACAAGGATAATCGTCCCATGATCTTTTTCCGAGCGAATCAATCGTCCTCCCGCCTGTAACACCTTATTCATGCCTGGATACACATAAGCATAATCATACCCATTCTTATCCATTTTATAAAAATGATCCTTTATAAGGTTCCGTTCAAAGCAAAGCTGTGGTAACCCAACACCTACCACTATCACTCCATTTAAACGGTCGCCGATTAAATCGACCCCTTCAGAAAAAATACCGCCAAGCACAGCAAAGCCAAGGAAGGATGCGTTTTGATCAGGCTGAAATGCCGCCAAAAACTCCTCTCTTTCTACTTCCGTCATCCCTGTGGACTGAATTATTGTTTTGGTTTCTTCATCTTCCTGCTTGAATTGATCATAAACGGACTGTAAGTAGTGATACGACGGAAAAAATATCAAGTAATTTCCTGGCCGGTTTTTCATTAATGACTGCATCATACCTACAATCGCATCCTTCGTCCGCTCCCGATCCCGGAAGCGAGTGGACAATGGTTTGATAAAGACATCGACCTGGTCGTTTGAAAATGGAGACGGGATAGAAAGAGCATAATCTTCCTGATCACCGCCAAGGATATCTTGATAATAGGGTAAGGGCGAAAGCGTTGCGGAAAAGTACACTTTTGAGCGATACCCTTTCCCCATTTTCCGTAAAAGTTTCGATGGATCGATGCAAAACAGTTTAACCGTCACATCGTTTTTATTTTTTTCACCATAAATCACATAATGTTCATCTAGAAGCTCAACAATATTTAAGAAGTTATTTACCATGAAATAGGCTTCCAATAAGCCTTGAGAGGTTTTAATGAGCAGAGCCTGTTCTGCACTTTTTAAAAAAAGAAGGAGCTGTTCTAAAAATGCTACATCCAGCTGCTCTAAGACAAATTCATTTTTATCACCATGTTCTTTTTTCAAAGAAAAGAATGTAGAATTCAACTTACCAGCTGTCTCGAAAATTAGCTTATCGACGCCCTTAAAGTCTTTCTTCAATTGGAGAAACGTCTCTTTGTTTAACGATGCTGAGAACATCTCCCGGGCGCGGTCAACTAAATTATGGGCCTCGTCCACTAATAAGACGCTGGTCTTTTTCTGATCCTCAAATAATCGTTTTAGCGACACACGCGGGTCAAAAATATAATTGTAATCACAAATGACCGTATCAACGGCATAGGCAAGGTCCAGTGAAAATTCAAACGGGCAGACAGTATGCTTTCGCGCATAGGACTCGATTACTTCACGGGTCATGGCGGTTTCATTTGTTAAAATGTCAAGAACTGCGTCATTAATCCGGTCGTAATAGCCATCTGCAAATTCACAATAATCCTTTTGACATTTCGTTTCCTCTTTGAAACAGACTTTATCCTTTGCCGTAATGGTAACCGCATTTAGACAAAGACCGCAGGAACGCATCCGGGTAAAAGCATCCTCCGCTGTCGTACGGGTAATCGTTTTTGCGGTAAGATAGAAAATTCGGCTCAACTGACCTTCTCCAATCGCTTTCACCGCAGGAAAAAGAGTCGAAATGGTCTTGCCAATACCTGTTGGGGCTTTCGCAAAAAGATTTTTTCCATCTACAACGGTTTTGTAAACAGCCCCCGCTAATTTTCGCTGCCCTGCTCGATAGGTTTCAAATGGGAAAGTCAGAGATTTACAGCTTTCATTTCTCTTATTCCGATGCTCCTGTTGCAGCTTGGCGTATGGGGCGTAGCCTTCAACCACCTCAAAAACAAATGTCTCTAGTTCTGAGAAAGTGTACTTCTTTTTAAAATATCGTTTATCTTCCGTTTCAACATGGACATAAGTTAACTGGACAGTAATTTCGGGCAGCGCATTGTCTTTTGCATACATATAGGCATACACGTTCGCCTGCGCCCAGTGAACAGGGGAACCTTCACCTTCCAATTGGTCAAAGGGTCGTGTGAAAGATTTAATTTCATCGATTGTAACTTTGTCATCATCAAAAAAAAGTCCATCACATCTGCCATCAATGATAAATGTGAGACCATCATAGGTAATTTTAGTTTTGAGATAAACCTCTTTTTGATCACCATCACGATAGGTTTTCTGGATTTTTTGGTGAATCCTCGTCCCATCTACAAGTGTCGACTGCGCACGGAAACGGGTATCAATACTGCCGCTTTTATATACATGTTCAACGAGAGAACGAACGGATAAATGAATTTCATCTGTCATTAGGTCACCAACTTACTTGAAGGGAATGTACGTTTGTAGTTTAAGTATAACAGAAAACAAAAAAATAGACGCCTTTTTAGCGCCTAAATATCATTTATGAGCGAATTTGCCCTGTTCCCTGCACAATTGCTTTTGTGGTCGTTAATGCCTTCAGCCCCATTGGCCCGCGTGCATGGAGTTTTTGCGTGCTAATGCCAATTTCCGCCCCATAGCCGAATTGCTCACCATCCGTAAACCGTGTTGAGGCATTGTGATAAAGCACCGCTGCATCCACTGCCCTGAAAAATAAACGAACATTTTTTGTATCTTCACTAATAATCGCTTCTGAATGCTTAGTACCATATTGGTCAATATGATCAATTGCTTCCCTAACATCACTCACAAGTTTTACTGCTAAAATCGACCCCAGAAATTCAGTGTGCCAATCTTCTTCTGTTGCCTGTTTGACAAACGAATAGTTGGAGACTAATTCTTCACTGCCCCGCAGCTCAACTCCTTTTTCATGAAGGGCATTAAGAATCTCTGTAATATATGGCCATTTTTCATGAATAAGTAACGTTTCCGCTGCATTACAGACAGATGGACGATGTAGTTTCGCGTTAATTGCTATTTCAATACCCATTTTTTGACCCGCTGTTTCATCAATAAATACATGACAGTTGCCAACGCCTGTTTCTAAAACCGGAACGGTGGCATTTTTCATGACTGTTTGAATTAACCCAGCGCCGCCTCGAGGGATCAGGACATCTAAGTATTGGTTCAATTTAAACATTTCGGCCGCTGTCTCACGACTCGTATCCTCCAAAAGCTGCACGGCATCCTCTGGAATGGCCGTCCCGCCAAGTGCCCGGCGCATAACGTGAACAAGTGCTTTATTCGAATGAATCGCTGAAGAACTTCCTCGTAAAAGCACTGCGTTTCCCGCTTTTAAACAAAGACTTCCAGCATCAACCGTCACATTTGGACGTGCTTCGTATACCATTCCAATGACCCCAAGCGGTACCCGAACCGTTTCAATGTGCAAACCATTTGGACGTTCCCAGGCTTCGATTGTTTCACCAACTGGGTCCTCCAAATGGATTAATTGACGAACTCCGTCGACAATTTGTTCGATTCGCTCTTCCGTTAAAAGCAAACGATCTAAAAGAGACGTCGTGAGTCCGTTTTCTTTCCCAGCTTCAATATCCTTGGCATTTTCACTTAAAATCCATTCCTTCTCTGTCAATAAATGGTCAGCTACTATTGCTAATGCCTCATTTTTCTCAACAGCTGAAAGCATCCCCATCTGTTTTGCTGCTTTGTTTAATTTTCTTGCTTTTTCTAACAACTCACTCATCCTAATGCTCACTCCTTTGGCATGGTGACCCAATTATCACGATGAATTACTTCTGCTTTTTTGTTAATCGAATATCCTTTTGATTGTTCACTTGGTAAACCCTTTACCATTAAAAGGTCCTTTGAGGAATAATAAATCTGCCCTTTTCCGACTGTATTCCCTTTTTGGTTCCTGACCACCACGACATCTAAGGCATTAAATTCCCCAATGACATTCGTGACCCCAACCGGCAGCAAACTTTTACCTTGAAATAGAATGGCTTTTTCTGCACCATCATCGATCTCGATGACGCCGCCGACCTGAGAATGATAGGCAATCCATTGCTTTCTCATTTGCATTTGCGTTTGGAATGGACCGCCGATATACGTGCCATCCCCTTTACCGGCCAAAATATCTGCGAGTTTTTCCTTGCCATTTCCGGTTCCGACAAAGACGCTGACACCGAGGGATAAGGCCTTTTTCGCTGCCAGTAATTTCGATTTCATTCCGCCAGTCCCAACAGCGGAACCACTGTCACCAGCAACGGAAAGCAGTTCTTCAGAAACCTCCGGGATAAAATTAAACTTTTTAGCCTCTTTCGAAATCATCGGATTGCCATCATAGAGCCCATTAATATCTGTTAAAATGATCAGGGCATTTGCATGTAAAAAACCGCTCACGAGGGCTGACAACAAATCGTTGTCCCCAAAGGTCAATTCCTCAATTGATACCGAATCATTTTCATTAATGATCGGCAACACGCCTCTTTGGAGCAGTTCATGAATCGTCGAAAAGAGGTTTTGAAACCGGGTCTGGCTATAGAAATCTTCGCGAGTTAATAATATTTGCGCCGGTACCATGTCAAACTCTTGAAACAACTGAATATAATGTTGCATTAATAGGCCTTGCCCAACAGCTGCGGCCGCCTGTTTTCCGGCTGTACTTCTTGGCCGAGTTGGATATCCAAGTGAGCCAAAGCCTGCCGCAACAGCACCGGATGAAATCAGAATGACCTCATGTCCCTCGGCTTTTAAAAAAGCAAGTGCTTCCACATGATCACGCATTTTCTCTTCAGAGATCGTCCCATATGCATTTGTAAGCGAGCTGCTCCCAATTTTTACAACCACGAGCTGTTTTTTCATGTCTTTTCGAACCTTTCTGTTAAAAATAAAAAAACGATTCTTCTGTCCTAAAAAAGGACGGAAAAATCGTTTCCGCGGTACCACCTTCATTGATGCCAAGCACTGCGCTCGCATCCACTTGAACCCGTAACGAGGGAGAACGGCTTATGTTTTCATAAGCAGCAATTAGAGGGCAGGTTCAATCATCTTCCCGTGAGAAACCTTTCAGCCTATGGGTTTCACTCTCTTACACATTCCAAAGATTTACTAATCCCTTACCGTTTTCTTTTCATAATTTCCTTTGATTATCCTTAGAAAAGCTGAAAATGTCAATAGAGTTTTTTGAAAATTTCCATAAAAAAAGCCAATGAGGTTTCCCTAATCAGCTTTTCCTCTATTATTGATTTGCTTTTTTCACCCATTCTGCGACAGTAACGGTACGCTTGGCCTGGTGCTTCACGGTTGATTGTACATCTTCAATCATTTTTCCATCCTGACCCACAGTTACACTTGTTCCGTATGGATTTCCACCTGAACCGAAAATAACCGGATCCGTATAACCTGGTGCTGCAACGATCGCTCCCCAATGGTACATTGAGGTGTAAAGTGAAAGAATCGTTGCCTCTTGCCCACCATGAGGATTTTGGGCTGAAGACATCGCACTCACCACTTTATTTACGGTCTTACCGTTAAACCAAAGACCGCCACACGTATCAAGGAATTGCTTCATTTGCGCAGGCATATTCCCAAATCGAGTCGGGACACTGAAAATAATGGCGTCAGCCCACTCTATGTCCTCCAATTTTACTTCAGGCACATGTGCAGTTGCTTCCACATGTGCTTTCCAGCCTGGATTTCCTTCAATCACCGACTGTGGTGCAAGCTCTGGTACCTTTAATACCTTCACTTCCGCGCCAACTTCTTTTGCACCTTCAGCGGCCCACTGTGAAAGCTGATAGTTTGTGCCGCCCATGCTGTAATAAATGACCGCTAATTTTACATTTGTCATTTTGTTGACTCCTTTTTATGAAAAAATTCAAAATCCAAACGAACAAATTTATCATCTCCATTAATTTGTTTTTCATTCAAAGGATAATAGGTACTAAATTGGATTCGACGATAGGATGCTATTATTCGCTGATAGAATGCCATAATTCGCTGATAGAACCTCAAAATTCGCCGATAAAAAAAATTTCCCCTTGGAAAATCTGCTCACACCAAGGTTTGGAGGGGTGAATTACACATAAACATAAAAAAAGAGTGGAAATTGCAGAAAATATCCTGCAAAACCTACTCTTTCATGAAAAATTGACTTAAAAAAGATTCAGATACCTTATGAGAATCAAGTCGGACTGCAATAAAAGGCGGATGAACTCCTCTTGCCGCTTCAAACGGTAATCCCAGCCAGAGCAAACACTGGTCAATGATGATAAATGGAAATGACAAGCTTTCGTCCAACCTTTGATCTGGCAGAACCTCCAGCCATTCATCCCCCGAAATAACCGTTAATTTTACCCGTTTGTATCGGCTGCAAAGCTTTTCTATCCATTGCTCCGAAAGAACGGTTCGGACTGGTAAAGAGATTACAATCGACATCCGTGCGTTTTTAATATCATGGAATACTTTTTCAAGCTTCATCGCATGCATCCATTGCAATCTTGGATGCTGATGGTTAATCCATGTGCCAATTTCCCTTGTTCCAACAGTTTGCAGATGTCTCTCCTGGTGGTCTACAAGCTGTCTCAGTGTTTTTCCATTATACACATGCTTACGAATAAACGATCGATTGCTGACATGAACGAACTTGCCTTTCGTCCTCGTGATCGCAACATTAATCAATCGTTCACTATCCTTGCCGGTTAAGAGCATGCCTGCACGGGTTTGCGGCTCACTGTCTACCGTGTCAAAAACCATCACATCCCGCTCACTGCCTTGGAATCGATGAACGGTCGCCGCAATAATATCGGCAGTTACGCGCTCTTTTTCATATAAATCCTCAAGCAGCAACTCCATTAAATTAGCCTGTGCCCGGTAGGGAGTCACATACCCAATCGATCGTAAACCACTCGCGTATGATTCATGAATGAGTTGAAAGGACAGTAATGCCTGCCAAAGATTCATTCGCGAATGCGATGTCCGTTCAGACATACAATGGGCTCCGGTAAAGCTTGTATCCACTAAAACGGATGCCTTTTGAGGAAAGGGTGCTTGTTCGACGATTTTATTTCTGCTCGTCTGGACACTTTCATGATCACCAACGAGTGAATGGTAGATGCACTGATTGGTGAATGCCGAGATATCCGGATGCATCCTCCGTTGTTCTTTTAATAAAAATAAATGTGGATGAAGCTTGCCATCGTTCACCCAATCGACCACACCTGCACGGTGAAAGATATCTTCCTTCAACCACATCGATACTAAAGCATCTCTTGAGGAGGCAATCGGTGGTAATTGTTTGAAATCACCGCAAATAATGACGCGTTTTCCGAGCGATGCTGCAAAGGCAGCTTGTGGAACAAAGGACATACTGGCTTCATCTAGGATGACAACGTCAAATTCCTTTTCAAAAATGGCAGGGTCACTCGCAGCTTTAGCCAGCGTTGTCCCAACTACAAACGCATCCTTTATAAACTGAATTTCTTTTTGTCGAATCTTCTCAAGGACTCTGGAAATCTTTGTCTCAAGCTCTAGTAATTGATCTGTATCCCTTTTGCTAAAAGAACGAGCTAAATCCTGCTTCAGATGACGCCTTTCTTCTAGTAATTTCTCTTTATCATCCGCAAGATGGGGGTCATGCTTTTGTAGCAGCTGGGTCGTGGTAATCGCTTCATGTGCCGCAAGAAGTCCCCCAGTATTGAATCCATAACGAAGGACATCACCTTCATGATAGCGGTCCTTCTTTTTAATAAATGTCGAAATTTCACTGATTAAGACATCAACCGCTTGGTTACTATGCGATAAGATCAAGACCCGCTTTTCTTGAAAATACTTATTTGCGGCAACACGGGCAAGTGTATATGTTTTGCCTGTGCCTGGCGGTCCCCATACAAATGTCACTGGATTATATTTTGACCGTAACACTAATTCATGAACATTACTTTTACTTTTTTCCGCAGGATGCTTTGCCGGCATTGACGGATCCATCAATTTTTTCACCCGTAACCGCTTCTGCTTATTTTTTTTTATATCATCCAAACGTTGAATCAGCTGTTCAAGCAGTTCCCATGGATCATGAAACAGGGTTGCTTCTGAGATTAAGTCTCCGAGTGATTGATCAAGGGCAATGATCACCCCTTTGCCTTCAGATGAAAGCACACGCCCGCCTTGTTTCATACCGCCCCACTCAAGTCGAATCGAAGATCCAACTGGAATCCTTAATGAAAAGGCGGTATCAAAATAGTAGGTAAACGAGCCCTCACTCGACAGTAACCTGCCATTTGAGACGATGAACTTGTTACTACCGTACTTTTTTAAATGGGATATTTCATTTTGTAGTGCCTGCTGCCATTCTTTTATGTATGTTACTGTACTTGTCATGGATCTCTTCCTTTAAGTATGTAAGTTCAACCTTATCATAGCATTTTAGGAAAAAAATAAAAAAGCATTCACTGCAATATTGCAATGAATGCTTTCGATAAGTAAATTTAAATGGAAACATCACCGATAGAGAAGGTGCAGTTCAACACATCAGAGATCTTTGCTAAAGTTGAAACCTGTACATCAAGCTCGCCATCTTCAATCGCCGCAATCGTTTCGGCATTTAGACCGGAAAGCAACGCAAGTTTTTCTATTTCTATTTCACGGTTTACTCTCATTTTCTTTAGTTGATGTCCAATATTGTTCATTCGAAACACCCCTTATTTATGTAAGCGATTACATTTTGTCTATTTCATTATAATAAAATATCTAAACATTTTCAATACTTTTTAGAATAAGAGGATAAGAGAAAGTTGAGTTTTTCATAGAGTAGTTGCTACCCTATGAAAAACTCTAAAGTCACCTTGAACATGCCAGATTATTAATAGCCGGTACCCTGTCCGCCGGTAATGATGGCAATACTTGAGCTTGCACCAATTCTGGTTGCACCAGCTTGGATTAATTTTCTGGCTGTATCTAAGTCTCTTACACATGCAGATGCTTTCACACCCATTTCAGGACCGACAGCTTCGCGCATTAATTTGATATCTTCAGCCGTCGCGCAGCCAGGGCCAAAGCCAGTTGAAGTTTTCACAAAGTCCGCACCAGCCATTTTTGCCAAAATACAAGCCTTTTTCTTTTCCTCAATTTCAAGGAGACCCGTTTCGATAATTACTTTAACAGGTGCGTGACCTTTTGCGGCTAACACAACACCTTCGATATCCTTTTTCACGGTTTCAAAGTCGCCTGACTTAAGCGCACCAACGTTAATGACCATGTCAATTTCAGTCGCACCGTTCGCAATGGCATCGCGTGTTTCAGCTGTTTTTACAAATGTGCTTGTTGCCCCTAATGGGAAGCCGACAACGGTTGTAACACCAACACCAGAACCATTCAGTTCTTTAGCAGCCGTCTGTACCCAATATGGATTCACACAAACTGTTGCGAATTTATGTTCTCTTGCTTCTTCACAAAGCTTAACAATCTGGTCTTTAGATGCTTCTGGTTTTAATAGTGTATGGTCAATCATTCGTGCGACTGACGGACCCGTGATAATGTTTGAAGCAGAACCTTCTTTATAGGTCACGTTTCCAGAAGGTTTAACTTCTTTTAACTCTTGTTTATTTGTTAATTGCTGCATAATTTGATTCGTAATTTGTTCAACCAATGCTTCCATTTGCATCGTGCTCACCTCACATTAATGTAGTCGATCAACGATTCCGGCAATCACCGCATCAAACGAGCCTTTAGGGTCTTCTAAGATGTCCCGTGCCGACCCGCCTTCTTCGAGTATTAGCACATAATCGCCAACCCCTGCTTGAAAACGGTCAAACGCGATTATCGCATCGCCGCATTCTTTCCCTGATGCATCAACAGGGATGACAACCATCAGCTTTTTATTTTGATGACTTGGTGTTTTAATCGTTGATACGACATTCCCAACCACTTTTGCTAGTTTCATTATTTTCCTGCAGGAAGAATTTTTTCGATATCTGAGTGTGGTCTTGGGATCACATGAACGGATAAGAATTCACCAACACGCTGCGCTGCATCGGCACCTGCTTCTGTTGCTGCTTTCACGGCACCTACATCACCGCGTACCATGACACAAACCAAACCGCCGCCAACATTCACTTTTCCAAGTAGTGTTACGTTTGCCGCTTTTGTCATGGCATCTGCTGCTTCAATTGCTCCTACCAAACCTTTTGTTTCGATCATTCCTAATGCGTTGCTCATTTATATTTCCTCCATTCGTTTTGTCACATTATAATAGTCGATAATTCCCAATATCCCAGCATCTGATGGAACTAAATCTTTATTTAACGGTAAGGAAGACTCTCTGCTTTTTGCAAGGTAAACGAGATCCCCTTCTCCTGACTGTCCAATCGTATCTATAGCCACAAGTGGTTTGCCCTTATCTTTCAGCTGGTCATCTACCGGCTGGACAATCAGAAGCTTTAACCCTTTTAAATTGTCGTCTTTATGAGTACAGACCATGTTTCCTATCACTTTGGCTACAAACATATTTTTAACCTGCCTTTATCGGTGTAAGAACCGGCTTTCGATTTCCATGATTTTCGTGACACGACGGTCATGTCGGCCGCCGGCAAAATCGGTTTCCAACCATGTTTTGACTAATTGCTTTGCCAGACCCTCACCAATAAATTGTCCGCCAATCGATAGCACGTTGGCATTATTGTGCTCTTTACTATTGATGACAGAAGACAAGTCCCAGCACACGGCACCGCGTACACCTGGTATTTTATTTAACACCATTCCGCTGCCAATACCGACACCATCAATCATGATGCCAACATAGTCTGCATTCGTAGCGACCGTTTCACCAACAAGAAAGGCAATATCGGGATAGTCTACCGATTCATTAGCCTTACAGCCAAAATCAAGGTATTCATAACCTAGTTCAGTTAAATACGCTTTTACTGTTTCTTTCAGTTCGTATCCACCATGGTCGCAGCCAATCGCAACTTTTTTCATGAATTTTGTTCTCCTTTGGCAAATACATTAATAATTCCTTCAAACGAATGAGCCTGTAGGCTTGCCCCGCCTACAAGTACACCGTCAATATCGGGCATTCCACTATAGTCGGCAGCATTATTTTCATTCGCAGACCCGCCATATAAAATGGAAATACTGTCTGCTTGCCCGCCAAAAATTTGCTTCAAGACAGACCGGATATATGCGTGTGTTTGCTGAGCTAATTCAGCGGTTGCTGATTGCCCAGTTCCAATCGCCCAGACCGGTTCATAGGCAATAATAATATCGCCGGAATGAAGATCTTTCAATGCACCGAATAGCTGTGTCGATAAAACTTGTTCCGTCCGGGTTGAATTCTTTTCATCTAATGTTTCCCCGATGCAAATGATTGGAGTAAGTCCTGTTTTAAGCGCCTGCTTCACCTTTTTGTTCACTAACACATCATCTTCACCGGCATACTGCCTTCTTTCGGAGTGACCAATGATGACATATTCACAGCCAACATCCTTCAACATGCTAGCGGATGTTTCACCAGTGTAGGCACCTTTATCGGCCCAATGGACGTTTTGTCCGCCTAAACCAATGGGCTGCCCTGACTGTTTGATGAAAAGATGTGCCGGAAATAACAGCTGTGCCGAAGGACATACCACCACAGATACATCCTTACTGCTTTTTACATTTTGAAAAAATTCAGCTGTCTCGTTTATTGTTTTGTTCATTTTCCAATTGGCAATGACATAGGTCTTGCGGTCACGTTGAAGCTCAAGCCCGCCTAAAGTATGACCAATCGCATCTCTTACAAGGTGTTTGATATAGCTTTCAATGGATTGTCCCATTCTCATTCACCTTATTCAGCTTTCGGTAAAATACCTTCTACATCACCATTCGGACGTGGAATCACGTGCACAGAAAGAAGTGTACCAACACGTTGTGCTGCTTCAGCACCAGCTTCAGTGGCAGCTTTAACGGCACCTACATCACCACGAACCATTACTGTAACAAGGCCGGCACCAACTAGTTCTCTGCCAACTAATGTTACATTTGCTGCTTTTACCATTGCATCTGCTGCTTCAATTGCCCCTACTAAACCTTTTGTTTCGATCATGCCTAACGCTTCTTGACCCATTTTATTTCCTCCTTTAGTAACCGTTAATTTTGGTTGTTCTTGTTTTTGTGTTTTTTCTTCTTGTGAAGTGACAGGTCTTTCTTCCATCGATTTTGCCAATTAACACACCCCACTATATAATTCTAAATCCATCTACTAAAACGCAGCGGCGCTGACGTGTAAATGTTTTCGCACTTGTTAATCCTTCACCCGTTGGCCCGGCAATCGTTAGTGTTGTGAACCCTTCACTTTCAAAGCCTAAACCAGCGACAGAAGGTCCATTTTTCACAAAAATTGTAGCCTGAATTTCCTGTGCCATTTTGGTTAAATTGGTAATGTTTTGCGAGTGCATAATCGCTGTGTGGCGGTTGCCCTTTTCAGCGATTACGGCAAGCTCTATCGCTTGATCCACATCAGGGACTCTGACTATTGGTAAAATTGGCATTAACATTTCTGTCATCACCAATGGGTGATCTTTTGTTGTTTCAGCGATGATTAATTTCACATTCCGATTCGCTTGGATGCCGGCTGCCTGCAAAATGACAGAAGCATCCTTACCGATAAAATCTCTGTTCGGATAAAACCTATCGTTTTTCTTCACGAGGACTTTTTCAAGCAACTTTTCGAATTGAAAGCCTTTGAGTTCAATCGCTCCATTCTTCACCATTTCCGTTTTAAGGAGATTGGCGACTTTGTCAACGACGAAGACTTCCTTTTCAGCGGTACATAATACGTTGTTGTCAAAGCTCGCCCCTTTTACGATGTCAGCTGCCGCTTTTGCTATAATCGCTGTCTCATCAACAACAACAGGTGGATTACCAGGTCCTGCAGCAATGACCTTTTTGCCAACTGACATCGCCGCCTTTACAACCGGTCCGCCGCCCGTAACCACAAGAGCGTTCACCTTAGGATGATTCATCACTTGAGCCGATGTTTCAAGATTCGGTGAGGCTACAGATGTGAGTGCATTTTCTGGTCCTCCGGCAGCGACAATCGCCTGGTTTAACAGCTTCAACGTTTTAATCGATACACGTTTTGCACTTGGGTGCGGGTTGTATACAACCGTATTACCCGCGGCAATGAGTGAAATCGAGTTGTTAATGACGGTTGCGGCAGGGTTGGTTGATGGTGTGATGGAGCCAAATACGCCAATTGGTGCATATTCGACAAGTGTTAGGCCATCATCACCGGAATATGCGGTACTGACAAGATCTTCAATGCCGGGCGTTTTGTTGGCTGCTAAAAGAATTTTCGCAATTTTATCTTCGACTTTGCCTAGCTTCGTTTCTTCGACAGCAAGCTGGGCTAACTCGTTTGCATAATTGCGGCTTATTTCTCTCATATTTTCAATCATTTGTCTTCTTGTTGCTACGGTGAGCTTCCGCAGTATTTCCCATGACATCCTAGCTGCTGCCGCTGCTTCATCAACAGTGGCAAACACACCATCACCTAAGCTGATCTCAGCATGTGATTCGGCAGGTACTTCAGCCGTTTGGCCTTGCCCTAATTGCTGCAAAACTTGTTCAACCATTTTTTTGATATCGGTTTCATTTATTTGCACATTTAGCTACCTCCTTTAGTAAAGGTAAGGTCCCCTTGAATTTCAATTTGATCGACAATCCCAATAATTGCAGCATCTGCAGGGACACCATTTGTAATTTCTGTTTGCCTTGCTGAACTGCCACTGACAAGTAACACGACTTCGCCAACACCTGCTCCGACAGTGTCAATCGCAACAAGCGGTTTACCATCTTCCACAATCGTCTTTAAATCAAGCGGCTGAACGATAAGAAGCTTCTTCCCTTTCAATTTTTCTGCTTTGGTGGTAGAGACAATTGAGCCAACCACTTTACAAATGATCATAGCGCCCCTCCTTTCTAGGAATCTGTATTCGTAATCTGCATCTTTAATTCTTTCGCCAGGTCCTTAGCAGAAGGCGTTACCTTACTCTTTGACGGAACAATAATTTCGTTTAGTCCATCCTGGTATGCCTTTTCCACATGTCTTGCTAGAATGAGAGATTGTTTTTCACGGTAAGCTGCGAATTGGTCATCAACCGTTTTTGCTAACTTACTTAAAGAAACCCATTTAACATGATCTGCTTGAATCTGCCTTATGTATGACTGCAATCGTTCCTGGACCGAATGTGGAGCATAGATTTGCTGATAAACATTTGGTGCAACATAATCGCTAGCAATGACAATAGGTTTACCGAGTAATTGATATTGAACAGAAAGCCATACTGCCAGTTCATCATCGATCGTTAAGGCAAGCTTCGACAGGAAGCGGTAGGATGCTGCCGGAACAACAAAAACAGATGATTGTTCAACAAGGCTAAGCAAATCTTGCTGTGTTGTCTCTTCTAATAAAACATAGGATGTTCCATTAAATTGATTAACAGCTGGCAGCCAATCCTTTGATAAAATGAACGTTACATCGTAAGCAGTAAGTATTGGAGTAATCGCTTCCAAAACAGCTGTTGGATTAGGTGATTGATAGCCTAATAGGAGCGCAATCGGCTGTTCCTTTTTTTCTTGTAAGCTTTTATTTAAGTAGGCTTCGACTACTTGCTGGACAATCATTTTAATCTGTGTTTTTTCATCCATCCGCGTCACCTCCCACTTAAATGCTTTTTGTTCTTAATTTCAACAATCTCGCCCAATTGTCCGTTTTTGATGTTTGCGGCATTTGCTTCATCAAGGTCGATGTGCATCTCAAGTTTGTATTTTGGTGATATTCGAATCAAAACATTTGAAAAAATAACCCCGCGGTCGGTATCGACTTTCACTTGAACGAGATCTCCATCAGATACGCCAAACGCGTCACCATCACTAGGATGCATATGAATGTGGCGCGCAGCACAAATCAATCCTTCGTTAATCGTGATTTGCCCTCGCGGACCTTGAATTGTGATCGACTCTGAGCCTTTGATATCCCCGGAATTTCGTATAGGGGGGTTCACCCCAAGAGTAAATCCGTCAAACAAAGACACTTCCACCTGGGTGCTGCCTCGCGCCGGACCAAGAACTCGAACATTCTGAATTTTACCCTTTTGTCCGATGAGTGAAACGGTTTCTTTCGCCGCAAATTGGTTCGGCTGAGATAAATCCTTCAACTTCTGCAATTGGTAGCCGCGACCGAAGAGCCTTTCTACATGTTCAGGTGCTAAATGAATATGCCTATTAGAAGCCGCAATCGGAACCTGCTTTGATTTTTGCAGCGTATTCCTAAGAATCTCTTCAACTAAATTTCTAATTTTCTCTTTATCCATTAACGTTATCACCCCCCATATCGAGTAAAGCTTTGGCCGTATATTGGTCGGTAATCAGGACATTGGCGTGCCGTCCTCGGAGTGCCCCGTAAATCCCATCAATTTTTGTATTGCCGCCAGCAATGAGGATGCCATATTCCTTTTCAGCTAAATGAGAGAGTTCTATGCCTACCGTACGATCATTTAACGCTTCATGGCTTATACGACCATCAATATCGATAAATCTTGAGCATATATCACCAACTGTCTTATTTGACCTCAGTATTTCGATGTCGCTGTCTAAAAAATAGCCGGCGTGCATCAGTGTTGATTGTTCACCTGGTTCCCCTACCGTGAAGATCGCAATATTTGCCTGTTTGCCGAGTTCCAAAATCCTTTTCACATGCCTGTCGGCAACAATGGCTTGTTTCACCACAATGTGGTCTACGACCGCCGGTACTGGCAAGAAATGTGGAGTGGTATTAAAAGCATTTGCCAAGCCATTAATGATCTCTGATGCATATGTGTTTGATTCTGAGTAACTCACCCCGCCATTAAGCTGGACAATCGTAACATCCTTTACATTCTTAGGCTGCAGTTTTTTCACAAGTTGAAAAAGAGTTGTTCCCCAAGTGATTCCGATGGTATCGCCACTTTGGACAATATTGTGCAGGTAATCGGCAGAAACTTCACCTAGCTTCTCTTTAATCAGTTCATCCTCATATTCTGGAATCGGTGCCACAATACAATGCTTTAAGTTAAATTGATCCTTCACCTTTATTGCCAACTCCAGGACATCTTCGGACGGATCACAAATTTTTATGTGGACAACACCCGCTTCAACAGCTTGTACGAGAAGTCTTGAGACAGTAGGGCGGGAAATACCTAACTTTTTCGCGATTTCCTGCTGGCTGTAGTCTAATTGATAGTACATTTTAGCCACATCCACCAGGCGCGAAATTTTTTCATCCGCCATCATTATTCACCTATTTTTCTTAAGATATCAAACTTGAAAGCTACCGATTCTTAAAAGTAAACGGTTACAATCTTTTGAATAAATATAAATAACCATTTTTCAAAAATCTCCAGATTCTGAAATTATGTAAAACCTAGATGAACATTTGCTAATTTTATTATAACCGATGCAAAGCTTCTGTCAATCTCTCTTTCGGAGTATTTCGACATTTTTTCACTTAATTCTTAGTTGTTGGCTGAAGCTAAAAATTTTATCGTTTTTTTAGAATAAAAAAAGAACAACTGCCATTACAAAATGTAAGATGGCAAGTGTTCTTTTTCAAAAACTAGCGTATTTTATTAAAGGCTTCTGTCAGCGTCTTAATAATAAATTGCAGGTCCTTCTGTTCAATATTTAACGGTGGTGCCAAGGTTAGCACATTATTGTAACCGGCGACCGTTGCCCCATTTTTTCCTATTATAATCCCTTCCTGCTTACAGTTGGCGATGACTTGATTAACAAGGCCCGTATCCAATGGTTCTTTAGAATTCTTATCCTTTACCAATTCAATACCAACTAATAATCCCTTTCCGCGGACATTCCCTACATATGGATGATCCTGGAGCAGATTGGTTAAGTCATTTAGTAACTCTTCCCCTAAATCTCTGGATCGATCGAATAACTTTTCTTTTTCCATTATTTCAAGATTTTTCAACGCCAATGCACAGGCTGCCGGGTTACCGCCAAACGTATTGACGTGGCGGAAATAATCGTATTCCTCTGAACCTTTGAATGCATCATAAATGTCTTTGCGGACTGCCGTTGCTGAAAGTGGTAAATAGGCACTGGTGATTCCCTTTGCCATGGTGATGATATCCGGCTTCACACCGTAGTTCATAAAGCCAAACGGCTTGCCTGTACGGCCAAAACCACAAATTACTTCGTCAACAATCAGGAGTGCACCATGTTTTTCACACACTTCTTTTGCTGCCTTCATATACCCATCAGGCGGGACGAGGACACCGCCGCCGGTAATGATTGGTTCCATAATCATCGCCGCAATCGTTTCACTCAGCTCCCATGTCATTGT
Source organism: Neobacillus sp. NPDC097160 (assembly GCF_044762155.1). Classification (NCBI taxonomy): domain Bacteria; kingdom Bacillati; phylum Bacillota; class Bacilli; order Caryophanales; family Bacillaceae; genus Neobacillus; species Neobacillus sp. NPDC097160. Next base: position 227,710 of record NZ_JBIWDU010000005.1, read on the forward strand.
CCGATCAATTTCTTTTACCGAAGACAATTCCATTGGATTGGTCACATTTGTATCATCACGGTACGAATCGGGTGGAGATACGTGTATAAACCCTGGTGCCAGCGGCTCATACTTGTATTTTCTTTGCGCCTGCCCGGTTGCGGCCAATGCCCCCATTGAATTGCCGTGATAGGCTCGGTAGCGTGAGACGATTTTATAGCGGTTAGGCTCACCCTTCTGCTGATGGTATTGTCTAACCATTTTAAAGGCGGTTTCGTTCGCCTCAGACCCACTGTTCGAGAAAAAGATGACATACTCATCACCTAGCATTTCATTCAGTTTTTCTGCCAGTTTAATTGCCGGGACATGGCTTTGCGACAGCGGAAAATAGGCCATCTCCTTCAATTGCTCATATGCCGCTTCCGCAAGCTCGGTCCTTCCATAGCCAACATTCACACACCAAAGACCTGCCATTGCATCCAAATAACGTTTCCCATCGACATCCGTCACCCAAGACCCCTCTGCCTTCGTCGCAACAATCGTCGCCTGCGGATTATACGGCTTCATCGAATGCCAAACATACCGATCATCCTGCTCCCACAACATCTTATGAGAACCACTCGTTTGCACCATTACCATCCCCCCAATATTATAATTGGTGCCTGACACCATTAATCACTTTTTTACTATTCTTATACGTTAAATTCTTATGCGTCGAATCTAGATGTGATCATTTTCTTTTTTGTGTAGAAGTTTAATCCGTCTTTGCCGTTTACGTGCAGGTCGCCATAGAAGGAGTCTTTCCAGCCTGAGAATGGGAAGAAGGCCATTGTTGCCGGAACACCAACGTTAATTCCCAGCATTCCTGCATCTGCCTCTTCACGAAACTGACGGACGGCTTTCGCATTGTTTGTATAAATGGTTGCTCCGTTGCCATATCTTGATTTACGGATGTATTCCAATCCTTCATCCAAGTCCTTAGCGCGCAATAAACTTAAAACCGGAGCAAAGATTTCGTCCTTAGCTATCGTCATTTCAGGTGTAACATGATCAAAAATCGTTGGCCCTAAGAAATTTCCTTCAGGAAGATCATCCATCTCCCTCCGTCCATCCCTGATTAAGTCTGCGCCTTCGGCTACCCCTTTTTCGATGTATCCTAGGGCCTTTTCACGGTGTTCCTTGCGGATGACTGGAGTTAATAACACCTCGTCATCCATCCCATTCCCGATAATTAGCTCATCCGTTTTTTTCTTCAACGCGTCGACAAACGTCTCATTATCACCGACAACCACTACGGCACTGCAGGCCATACAACGCTGCCCGGCGCTTCCAAAGGTGGAACTAAGAACATGTTGAACCGCCTTATCTATATCAGCATCAGGCATGACAATATGATGATTCTTCGCACCTGAAAGGGCTTGAACCCTCTTTCCTTCAGCCGCAGCACGCTCGTAAACATACTTCGCAACCGGCTGAGAACCGACAAAGGAAATTGCCGCGATATCCTTGTGTTCTAGTAAACCATTCACAACATCATGTGCACCGTGGACAACATTTAATACCCCTTTTGGTGCTCCGGCTTCTGAAAACAATTCTGCTAATCTATTAGCCAAAATTGGCGTCCGTTCAGACGGCTTTAACACAAACGTGTTTCCACAAGAAACGGCCAGCGGGAACATCCACAGCGGCACCATCATCGGAAAATTGAACGGTGTAATTCCGCCGACAACACCCAATGGATAACGGAACATTTCGGAATCAATATCTTCTGCAATTCCCGATAACGTTTCGCCCATCATCAATGTCGGAGCGCCTGAAGCGAACTCGACACACTCAATCCCGCGCTGCACTTCGCCATATGCTTCTTTGTATGCCTTGCCATTTTCCAGAACAATCAGCTTGGCCAAGTCTTCGTGGTTTTCGGTTAACAAGTAATGGTATTTAAATAGGATCCTTGCACGTTTCGGCACCGGGACATTTTTCCATTGTTTAAACGCTTCCTTTGCCGCTGCAACAGCAAGATTGACATCCTCTTTCGATGAAACTGGTACTTTTGTGATTACTTCATTCGTTGCCGGATTCGGCACATCAAGTGTTTGCCCGCTGTTTGCACTCACCCATTCACCATTAATAAAATTTTTCAAAACAGCCGTTTCATTTTTGGTTACACTCATGCTCTAACCTCCGAATTTTATTAATATAATAGTTTCTTTAAAAGCTGTATAACTTCATTATCACGCATCAATAAACCGCTTTCATTAGACAAAATGTAAAATTTCTTAAGGTATTTCCTCAACAATTTGAACATTCATTTAACACTTTTGTTTTTTGCTATTACCTTGTCACCTGGCTTGATTGGCCTCTCCAACTTGTGGTGCCGATAAATAATCATGGACTAGAAGCATAAATTCAATGGCAACCCGTTTTTCGTGCTCCATAAAATCCTCTCCCAAAAGGTTTTCAAGCTTTTGCAAACGATGGTATAACGTTTGCCTTACAATAAATAGCTTATTCGAGGTTTCCTGCTTAGAACCGCTGCATTCCAAATAAGCTTTTAATGTTTCTAGGAGTTTGCCATTGTATTTTTGATCATATTGAATAACAGGTTGGAGGTATTCAGATGACAGTTCCTTTAAGTCGGTATGCTTACTCATCTGCGAAATGAGACGGTACAAATGCAAATCCTCATAAAAGTGGTAAATTTGTCTATTCGTCATTTTTTGTTGAATTCTAAGTGTCTCTTTTGCTGTCCGGTAGCTCTTATGTACATCACTTACTGAGTGGATAAACTTCCCGGCTGCAATTATAATTTTTGATGAAGATGGCCTCCGGATAAAATCTGAGTCCTGGATCGATTCGATTGCTGTTTTTATCCGTTCCTTCAGATTCTTTTTCGTGCGATGATTGAGGAGAATGAAGGTAATCTCGTTTCTTTTTTCAACGAAAAATACGGCAAAGCCATTCTGTTCAAAAACAGAGCGAAATAATAATTTCAGGTAGGTAACATCCTGACTTACTCTTTCTTTAATAGGAATCTGTTTCGTGATCAAAACGACCGCGTCATTCGTCTTTGCTTTCATTCCATTCTCTGCTAAGTATTCGTGAATATCATCGAGTGAATGTTCACCCTCAAGCCAGCCATGAAGCCACTCAAACTCTTCCACACGCTTCTTTTCTTCTACATACAAATCTCTTAATAAATGCTGGGCTATAGCGGTTGCTGTCCGGTCTAGAATCAATAAATCGTATTCGCTTATCGGAATATCCTTTGAATAGATAAACAACTCCGCATACTCCTGACCGAACAAAAAGATAGGTGCTGAGGCGATATAATCAGAAGCTTGCGTTTTTGACCCTTCGAGCTGATGAATGATTGAGTCTTGTTCACGCAAGTTAATTTCCGGGACAAATTCATAGTCCTGATTTTTCATTTTGAAAATGATTAGGACATCTAGTGCTGAGAAAATAAACTGAAGGATATCCTCATACGTTTCAATCGTTAGCAGCCGTTTATTTAAGCTCTGCGAATAATTCTCTAAATCCGAAATCTTCTGGTATTGCTGATTAATGATGACCGAATGAATGTCTTGTGTGATTTCAACAAACGGAACCTCTTTTTGAAAAATAATAATTGGGAATTGATGCTCATTGGCCATTGCAATGACCTCATCCGGAACCTCTGATAGGTATGTTCCTATCTCCAAACATAACCCAGCCGCATTGTTTTCGATGAATTCCTTTACCATCGAGACAAATAATTCCACATTGTCCTTCCAGGCAACCCCTGTTGATAAAATAAGCTCCTGCCCGTTTAAAAGATTTCGAATACTTGTTACCTCAACCACATGAACCCATTTGACGGTTCGCTGAATATCGCCATTTCCTGCAATAACCATAGCTTGTTCAAAGTGCTTTCGTTTAAAAATATCTGCAACCGTTAATTGAAAATGTTCTTTCATTAGTAGGGATCTCCTTAAATTAAGAACTTAAGTTAAAAAGGATTGGCCATTCAACCAATCCTTCAACTTTTTACAAAAACCACTTAGCTGTTCGTCTGTTTCTGGTTAATTAAAATACTTGAAAAATACTTCCGGCCATTTGCTGTTCCAATCAAAAGTGTTTCGGTTACGTTTCCATTTGGATGTAAAAAATCAACGGAAGCGCCATTTAAATGTTCTCTTACACCGCTAATGCGGCAGCCCTTTTGGATAAGGAAATCGATTTTATCCCGTTCGTCGAGAAATTGTAGATGATCTGACATGTATCTCACTCCTATTTTGATTTAATATAAATCTACGTTATTAGGAATTTCCTTTAGTACAGGCTCGTAAACTTTATCTTCGATGACCCAATCCCGGCCAACCGAAATACCTAAATATTTTTCATCACATGGATCTTCAATCTCCGCTTGACGATACTTATTAAACCACCAATATTTAGCAAGGACATAGTAGATACCCGCACCAACTAAGAATCCGACTAAAAACCCATATTCCGGAACAAAATAGGAAGCAACTCCCCCGATGATCCAGGCAATAAATCCGGCAGCATTCACCCCGCCCATATATTTATACTGACCATGATCTTCATATAATTCTGGTACATTCACTCGTCTCTTCCGAACCAAATAATAATCAGCAAACAGAATGCCGACAATTGCCGATAAAATCCCCCCGACAATGAGAAGAATCGGAATAATAACATCAAATAATGTCCATGGCTGGACGACTGTACCAACAATACCTGCCGTGATGACACCCGCCCAAAACGGAAACTTTGGACCGCCTACGTTAGAGAAAATGGTCGCAGCAGGGACAACATTGGCAGCCGTATTTGTTGACCATTGTGCTAAAACAATCATGAGCAGCAGGATGGCTAAGATAAATCCGCCCGCCGATTTTTGAAGTGCAACAACCGGATCGTAATTTAAGACCGCAACATATGCAACAGCGCCAATAATGATCATAAAGGTTTGTGTTAACGGCATCGCAATCATGTTTCCAATTAAGGAACTTTTATTTCGTTTAAACCAGTTTTTTTCGTTTGCGGGCGCTTTTATAAACCGAGAGATAGAAGGAATATCTGCACTTAATGTCGCCCAAAAGCCCATGTTGCTGAAAATAACCACTAAAAATGCGGTAAAGGCAGCACCGCCGGTAACAGGGGTTTCAGCCCAGCTCCAAATGTTTCTCCCGGCTGCAGCGGCCTGATCGGATAAGGATGAATACATCCACAGCGAGATTAAGATAATAACAGGAGCAGCCATGTCGGCAAATCGTTCAATAGATTTAATACCTAAGGCGGTATTAACCAATTGAACCACGGCAAAGATGAGGAAGCAGACAAACCAATTATCAAAGCCAAATAAAATGTCTAATATGCCGTTCATCGCTGTCGCCCCAAAATACGTATTAATACCGAACCACATCGATGCGGTCACTCCTCGAGTGATCGATGGTATATGGGTACCAATCGTCCCAAAGGGTGCTCTCATATAGACAGGAAAGGACAACCCGTGCTCAATACCAATGTCAGCAATTAAGGAAATGAATAACCCAATCGCAAGGCTCCCAATAACAGTTGCGAGAATAACCCATGGTAAGGATAAGGACATGACCCCCGCCCCCCCAATGGCGAAGGCTGCTAGAACAACGCACATTCCCACCCACATAAAAGAAAAACCTAATTTGGTAATTTTCCGATCCTTTTGATGAATAGGCAATAAATCCGGTGATTTTAAATGGCTTTTTTTCATAGAAACACTCCGTTTCGGTTATTTTACAAGAATTTTAGCTTCCAAAAATTCAAAACCGACATCGACAGTTCAATTTTAAAAACGGCAATTGCCCAGACGGTTAAGGGCAATTGCAGGAGTGGTTCAAAACGAAAAGCGGAAGCGCCTTGCACAAGGGCTTATGACCCCGAGTCCCTAAGCGCTGTTGCTGGACATTTCTCAGGGTTAGTTGATTGATAAGGTTTGGTCCTCAGTTAATGGAGAATTGGTATTATATTTAGCTCTTTTTAAATATTGGCCAGAACCCGGTTTCCCTACAAATTGCTTGTCGCGGACAACATAATCCCCGCGAACTAATACAGAAACAGGCTCACCTGTAACCTTTAGCCCTTCAAATGCATTGTAGTCCACCGCCATATGATGGGTTTCTGCTGAAATTACCCGTTCACTATTGGGATCAAAAATCACCAGGTCTGCATCTGCTCCAATCGATATTGTCCCTTTTTTAGGGAATAAGCCAAATAGCTTAGCAGCACGTGTTGATGTAAGGTCGACAAACTGATTCAGACTAATACGTCCTTTTTTCACACCCTCTGAAAATAGAATGGATAACCGATCCTCGATAATTGGCCCTCCGTTCGGAATTTTTGTAAAATCATCCCTGCCTAAATCCTTTTGCCCTTTAAAATCAAACGAACATTGATCAGAGCCAAGTGTTTGCAGCTGGCCACTTTTTAAGGCATTCCAAAGAACTTCCTGATTCCACTTTTCGCGTAATGGCGGAGACCACACATATTTTGCTCCTTCAAAATTTGGTTTTTCCAAATAGGTCTGATCCAGTACCAAGTATTGCGGGCATGTTTCCCCCCATACATCAAAGCCCTTACTGCGTGCCTCGGTAATTTTTTCAACAGCATCGGCACATGAAACGTGAACAACATATAACTGAGAATTAGCCAGTCCCGTTAGCTTTGCAGCGCGGCCAGTCGCCTCGCCCTCTAATTCTGCAGGTCTTGTTAACGCATGATAAATCGGTTCTGTCTTTCCTTCCGCAAGTGCCTTTTTCGTTAAATAATCAATGACATCGCCATTTTCCGCGTGTACCATGACCAATGCCCCATGTTCTTTTGCGGAAACGAGTGTTCGGAATAATGTTTCATCATCAGCTTGGAACACATTTTTGTAGGCCATAAACACTTTAAACGAGGTAATACCTTCCTCATTAATGACTTGTGGCAGTTCATTCAGAACATTTTCGTTGATTTCTGAAATCATTAAATGGAATCCATAATCAATGACCGCTTTTTCCCGAGATTTGTCATGCCAGATTTGAATCGCATTTTTTAGCGGCTCACCTTTGTTGGTTAAGCAAAAGTCAATCACGGTTGTCGTGCCTCCGAAAGCGGCTGCGATGGTTCCTGATTCAAAATCATCCTTTGTTACCGTCCCGCCAAATGGCATGTCTAAGTGGGTGTGCGGGTCTATTCCCCCGGGAAAAACAATACAGCCTTTCGCATCGACGACTTCCGCACCAAGGGCTGATAGATTCGCACCAATTTGCGTTATTTTTCCATCTTCGATTAATATCTCTGCTTGATACGTGTCAGATGCTGTAACAATTGTGCCGTTTTTAATGATTTTTTTCATCAGTTGGTTCCTCCTAATCTATTCCTATTACTTAGTAACATCCGCTTTGCATTCTACCGCGACACTTAAGGCGGCTTGGCGCTCATTCCATGTCATCGGCGGCAGTTCCCTGGCTGCTTCCACCATGTCAATTGCCCCGTCAACCGGGCAGACAATCGAGCATAAATTACAGCCGACACAGTCTTCTTCCCTTACCTTGAGATAGCTTTTTCCGGACGCATCCGTCATTATGTCAATGCATTGATGGGATGTATCTTCACAGGCAATATGACATTTATTGCAGTTAATACAAACATCGGTATTGATTTTGGCAACGATATTGTAATTTAAGTCCAAATTGCCCCAATCGGAGTATCTTGGGACAGACTTTCCGATAATTTCAGAAACAGAGGCAATTCCTTTACTATCCAGATAATGGCTGAGTCCTTCAATCATGTCTTCGACAATGCGGAATCCGTGGTGCATGGCGGCAGTACATACTTGAACACCAGTCGCACCCATCAGCATAAATTCAACTGCATCTTGCCAGTTCGAAATACCTCCAATTCCGGAAATCGGTACGTTGATATGTGGATGCCTTGCACATTCTGCAACCATATTGAGGGCAATCGGCTTTACAGCTGGACCGCAATAACCGCCGTGTGCCCCTTTTCCTGCCACATGCGGAATCGTATTCCATGAATCAAGATCCACTCCCATAAGACTATTGATTGTGTTAATCATACTAATGGCATCTGCCCCGCCGTTACAGGCAGCTTCGGCCGTTGCGGTAATATCCGTAATATTCGGCGTCAATTTAACAATGACAGGTGTCTTGGCCACTTCTTTTACCCAATAGGTCTGACGTTCAACAAGTGCAGGTACCTGTCCGGAAGCAGAACCCATCCCCCGTTCCGCCATCCCATGCGGACAGCCAAAGTTTAGCTCAAGGCCATCAACCCCAACATCCTCGACTCGTTTGACGATTTCATGCCACTTTTCCTGCTTTGGCTCGACCATCAACGACGCAATAATGGCATGGTTTGGAAATCGCTTCTTGGTTTCATAAATTTCCTTTAAATTCACATCTAATGGTCGGTCGGTTATGAGCTCAATGTTATTGAAACCGGCGACTCTTTGTCCGTTAAAACTAATCGCAGCAAATCTGGATGATACATTTAAGATCGGATCACCTAATGTTTTCCATACCGCCCCGCCCCATCCAGCTTCAAAGGCCCTCTGTACCTGATAGCCTGAATTGGTAGGAGGTGCTGACGCCAGCCAGAACGGATTAGGAGATTTTATCCCTGCGAGATTTGTACGTAAATCAGCCATTTCTTTTCCCCCTTTATTATTCTTAGATTAATAGAGTCAATTTGCTAATCCAACTGCCGCATGTTGCTTATGAATAGCATAGGCAACATCTTTTCCTTGCTGGGCAGCGGTTACGACCATTGCGTCTACTTTTCCTTTACCAAAGACAACATCACCACAAGCAAATATTTTTGGTTTGGATGTTTGAAGCGTCCCTTGTTCCACTGTTACGACACCTCCAACATGCTGGAGACCAAATGCCTCGATCAGCTCCAAATGCCTTGTTTGACCGATTGCTTTAACCACCGCATCCACGGGAATCACATATTCGGACCCTTCAATCACAACAGGTCTTCTCCGTCCATCCTTTTCAGGTTCGCCGAGCTTCATTTTGATACACTCAATGCCCGTTACCTGCCCGCTTTCATTACCGATAATTCTTGTTGGTGCAGTTAACCAGCGGAACTCAACCCCATCTTGTTTCGCAAATTCATATTCAAAATCATAAGCGGTCATTTCTTCTTCCGTTCTCCGGTATAAAATCTTTACGTTTTCTGCTCCTAAACGAACAGAGCATGTCGCCCCGTCAATGGCGGTATTTCCAGCACCGATGACAACCACTCGTTTGCCGATAAAGTCATTCGATAACTGACCGTTTTTTGTCGCCTTAACAAATTCAATTGCGTCATAAACTCCGTCTAAATTTTCACCCTCAACACCGAGGTTCGGCACATGGGCCATACCTACCGCCAAGATTATGTTATCGAAATTTTCAGTTATTTCCTCAACTGAAATATCTCTTCCGACTACGGTGTTCGTTCTAATTTTTACATTTAATTTCTCTACCTGTTCTACTTCCCAGAATGAAATTTTTTGCGGTAATCTGAACGAGACAATGCCAAACGTATTTAATCCGCCCGCCTTCTCGGCTGCTTCAAAAATGGTCACATCATATCCAAGTCTTGCCAGTTCCCTCGCGGCAGATAATCCGGCAGGGCCTCCCCCAATGACTGCAACTGTTTTTCCGTTTGATTTACCTTGTTGAAAAAGGGTCTGTTCATTTTTAATGGCCCAATCGGTGGCATATCTTTGCAGGTTGCCAATCATAATTGGTTTTGTTGAATGATTGAGGACACAGGCTCCTTCACAGAGCTCTTCTGTTGGACATACTCTCGCACAACTTGCTCCAACAGGGTTTGAGGACATGATTGTTTTAGCAGAACCAAGCAAGTTTCCTGAGGTAATTTTTTTTATAAAAGTTGGAATATCAATTCCTGTAGGGCAGGCCTTTATACATGGGGCATCGTAACAATAGAGGCATCGATTTGATTCTTCAACCGCTTCTTGGTTTGTAAGTCCCCGCTCCACTTCTATAAAGTTCTTTTCAAGGTTGGATAAGGAAATACGCTGTATTTTATCATTCACCAAAGAGAAGCCCTCCTTTTTTATTCCGATTTTTTTATTGACAACGGATATCATTTAAAAATATTGAAAGCGCTTTAAAAGAAGTTTCTGAAAATTATGATTACTTTTTAGACAAATACCCCCTTTAATTTGATTGTGTATTTCGCAGAAAATTCTGCATCTTGCTTTCATTCTACAGACCGGTAGCCGGCATTTCACCTTACAACCTGTAAAATGATGCAAGCCTTTGGTTAACCATTATGTAAAAGAAATGGGACCTACAAGAGGAATCGGAAGCTAATCACCAAAAAGTGATTTGAAATCATTCACTGTCATACGGATCTTTTTGGCTATCACTTCCTTGTACACTTTTCCGAATTCTCTTTCAATTTATCACAACGAAAACAAAAAATTTGTAAAAAAAACTCGATAACAGTTTTTTTTTTACAAAAATCGTCCCTTTCATTTTCAGCTTGGGCACACTATCAAGAAATGACTAAAACCACTCTCCATAAATTAATTAATAAAAAATTAAGCTTGATTATTTATGATCATGACATACAAATTAACAAAGTAACGAGGTAATAGTCATGAAAAAGATCATTGTATCCATTCTCCTAGTAATAGCAATATTAAGTTTCCCGATTTTTCAATTGAAACAAGCCAACACTCAAGCCTTATTTCAAAGTGCTACTGCACAAAATAAATCAGCTGCTCAAATAGAGAAAGCAGCTACTCATTCAAGGAACGCAGTACAGGAGAGTGCTGATGAATCGGCTAAATTACAGCAGACCACTGATCAATCTGCAACCCAATTGGAGACTGAGAACAAACCTGCATTTCAATTAGCTGTTATAAGTGACACTCACATTGATACACATATGCCAGAAGTTACTACGAAATTTGAAACAGCATTAAAGGACTTAAAAAATATCGCACCCGAATACGATGCCATTGCCGTTAACGGAGATATGACTAATTTTGGTTTGGTCGGAGAATACGAAATATTCAAATCCATACTTAATGCAAATAAGAATCCTAATGCAGATAAATTTATGGTAATGGGAAATCATGAATGGCTTGAAAAACGTATTATTCCAGATACAGCTGTAACGGATGATGAATTAAAAAATAGATTTATAGATGAAATGGGTGTGCCTGGCCTTTACTATGATAAATGGATCAAAGGCTATCATTTTATTACAATTGCCGGGGAAAAATCGGAGTCGACGATGAAAGCAGCATACGGGGAGTCAGGTCGGGATTCTGCTTATATTTCAGATGATCAATATCAATGGTTAGAAAATACGTTGTCAATCAATGCCGAAGATAACAAACCAATTTTTGTATTCTTTCATCAGCCAATTAAGAATACCGTTTATGGTAGCGAATGGGGTGCCGGGCTAGATGATCAAAAAATTCTCGCCTTACTTAAGAAATATCCGCAAGTCATCTTATTTAGCGGACATTCTCATTATCCATTAGATAACCCAAAAAGTATCTACACTGACGGAATCATGATGGTAAATACAAGTTCTGTAGCTTACACGTATACACCTGAGGGCGGGGACAATTACACACTATCTCAAGGTTATATGGTAAATGTTTATGATGACAAAGTAGAATTTAAGGCAAGAGAATTCAGCACAGGTACATGGATTAAAACCGTTACAATCACAATTATGGAGCCTAACCAGCAAAAATAGCCGGTTAGGTTTTTACATCTTGTACCGAATTGAATCAATTTTTATTCCCTTCAACCACTTCAACAAGTTTAAATAGGAAACGGTATATTAATTGAATTGCTTGACCAATTGTCATTTCCTCATGAAAACCTTCCACATAATTCAAGGCAAAATTCAAATTCCATAAACCATCCTCATGACTAAAGATTAAATCGAATTTCGCTTCCCCACCATGTAAACTTGCATCCAGCTGTTCTTTTAAAACTTTTTCAAATTTCTTCTGAACCTTTAAACCTAACATCACATCGTATGTGCCAAAAACATCATCCGCTTCTAAAGAAATAGCGTCAACATTCACCAAATCAAACCATTTTGATTCCAGATATAGAAACTCATTTTTATGTTTTTTCAGGTATGCAAGTGGTTCGGATAAAAACGCGGATGATTCATTCCGAATCATATTTTCTGTTTCTTTATCACATCGTTCAATATAAGCATCTGTGAATCGTGTGCTAGCATCCCCTTCGACAACTTGAATGTCTGTTGCCAATTGATGGTTTTCGAGATACTCTAGCTCTTCTCCAAACAAAATGATTCCGTCAGCATTTTGATTTGTACGTATGTATTGTATGATTTGATCTTTTAACATGAAAAAAATCCTCCTATTATGAATTCCTCCATTAATATTGAGTTTTTTTTCACGAAAAAGCAAATCATTCGTTAAAATTTCAACAATAATAAAAAAAAGAGATGACTTTTGAATAGTCACCTCCGATTTTGAATCTTAATTTTCCGCTAATGTTGCCGCTACATTTTTTCCAGCTGGCTTTATTTCAGTTGTATCTTCGGCTTGTTTCGCCCGTTTAATAAAGAATGAGAGAATCAACGCAACTGCCGCAATCCCAACTGTCACGAAGAAAGCATCGTTGATCCCTTCTAACATGGCTTTCATCAACACTTGCTGCTTCATTTCGGCAATTACCTCAGGTGTAGGCTGCTTCGTCAAATGAGCCATCGCTGCCTTCCCGAGTTCAGTAGCATGTGTTGTTGTTCGATTTGTCATAACCGTAACCAACAATGCCGTACCAATGGCGCCGGAAACCTGCGACATTGTACTGTTCATTGCAGTCCCATGTGGATAAAAACGAGCAGGTAACTGGTTTAAGCCATTTGTCGTAACTGGCATATTCACCATCGACATCCCAAACATCCTTACTGAGTATAAAATAATCAAGTGTGTGTAGGTTGTATGGAGTGTTAATTGGCTAAAAAAATAACTCGTTATTACAGTAATAATTAAACCAATGATGGCCAATACACGACCACCAAACTTATCAAACAATTTTCCTGTTATCGGCATCATAATCGCCATTATGATCGCACCGGGGAGCATCATTAACCCTGCATCTATTGGCGATATCCCACGAATGGTTTGCACATATATAGGGGTTAGCAGCATCCCGGAAAACATTGCCATCGTAACGACCATTGAAATAACAGACGATAAGGCAAACATAGGGTATTTATAAATCTTGAAATTTAGCATCGGTTTTTCTTGTTTTAATTGACGTAAAATAAACACGACTAATGAAATAACACCAATAATAAGGGTCCCATAAACTTCCGGAGAGTCCCAGCCTTTTTTACCGGCAGAACTAAATCCATATAGGATTCCGCCAAACCCAATGCTTGAAAGCAAAAGTGACAATGAATCAATGCGGATATCCACTTTCTCTTTTTTATCTTTTAATAAGAAGAAGCCAAGCAACAAAACGACAATCGCAATTGGCGTGACAAAATGAAATAGCATTCTCCAGTCATAATGTTCAATTAACCAGCCGGATAATGTTGGTCCTATAGAAGGGGCAAACATAAGAACTAAGCCAAATACCCCCATAGCTGCTCCCCTTTTCTCCACAGGGAAACTAACTAACATAACATTCATTAATAACGGCATTAAGATGGCTGACCCCGCACCTTGAATCATCCTGCCTGCTAAAAGAATAGGAAACACGTGGGCAAAGCCTGCAAGTATGGTACCGATTGTAAATAACCCCATTGCGGTTAAAAAGAGCTGTCTAACTGAATATTTTTGTATTAAAAATGCTGTAGCAGGAATCAGTATTCCGTTTACTAGCATAAATCCTGTCGCCAGCCATTGGACGGTCGATGCTTCAACCTTCAAGTCCTTCATAATGGAAGGCAAGGCAATGTTTAATAATGTGTTGTTTAACATGGCGATAAATGCGCCAACCATTAGAACTGCAAGAATGCCATACGGCGGACGATTGGTTTGTTTTATCGTTTGATCCATTGATTTTCCCCCTTATAAACTAATAGTCCATTTTTTTATACTGCTGTTTCATGCTTACATAATAATATACTGTCAGTTTTATTTTTGCAATCAAAAATTAACTACAAATTTATTCCACATTAGTAGGCAGTAAGATCGCCACTGAATGTTGTTTGACTAAATGAGTTTGTATCGGGACGAAAATTAAGGTAGTATTATTTTATACAAGGGGTACAAAACAAATTAAAGGTGATTATATGTACAATCGGAAACAGCACGTCATTAAAATGGCACATCAATTATTTATCGAAAAAGGCTTCCAGGCCACTTCGATTCAGGACATTTTAGATTATAGCGGGATTTCGAAAGGAACCTTTTATAATTACTTTTCATCTAAGAATGAGTTATTAATTGGCATCTATAAATCGATTTATAAGAAGCTGGAAAATAATCGAAATGAGTTACTAGTTGGCCAAGATCCCGCAAATATCGAGATTTTCATTAAACAACTTGAACTGCAAATGATTACAAATAGAAAAAACAAGCTAATTGCGATTTTTGAAGAAGTAATGGCTTCCAATGATACTGACCTTAAACAATTCATCCAGAGGAGTCGATTGAATTCACTTCGTTGGTTATATGGGAGATTCATCGACCTTTTTGGCGAGGATAAAAAACCATACCTATTAGATTGTGCCATCATGTTTCAAGGGATGTTACAGTATAATGTTCAATATAATCGAATGGCCTATAAAACAGGTGAAAAAATCAGCCCAGTGGTCCGATATAGTGTTAGTCGATTGGTGAAAATGGTTCAAGAGGTGTCCGAATCAGGTGATCAATTGCTCGAACCGGAGCTTTTGGAAGAATGGCTCCCAAGCTGTTCAAAAAATAATCACAGGTTTAAAAATCAACTTCTCCTATTGTCCGGATCCTTCCGGAAGGCGATTTCAAAAAATTTACCTACTGAAGCTGAACAAGAGAAATATATTGAACTGTTAGAATTTATCCAAGATGAATTGCTGCATTCAAATAACCCGCGTAAATTTTTGGTTGAATGCGCTCTTTCTACTATGAATCGTCATTCTTTTTGGAAGAAAGATCTTAATCTGTTAGAAGAATTAGCAGAAAATTATTTTCGTCAATTAGATGAAATTGAAAAAAGCCCTAACCTATGAAGGTTAAGGTTTTTTTCAAAAGAAAAGAAAGTAAAAATTTTGACTTTGAGAATTGTCCAGCTTCAGCGCCCTAGCGGCTAGTGTCCTTCGCTCTCCGCCCTACGATAAGTCAACATCGAATCGCCTCCGGCTCTTCGTGTTTCCTTTATCTCAGTTGGAGCGCTCCAGGCCATACGCCTCTGACCAGGGCGCTTCCGCTTTTCTTAATTGATCATTTATTCTTGTTTCAAAAAGGTGCTTGGCATGACGACTGCAATGACCTCACCACGTGCACAAAGGCTATCATTGGCAAAAACTTCCGTTTCTACTTTAAACTTTTTCGGATGAATTTCATGTACAGTTCCTATTGCTTTTAGAGGCACTCCGTGTGGGGTGGGCTTCAAAAAGTTTACGTTCAATGATGCAGTCACAAAGCGTGGAGGCTCTGCCCCATCACCGGGTTCATGACCATTTTTTCGATGCAATGTGAGCGCTGCAGAACCTGTTCCGTGGCAATCGATTAATGAGGCAACTAGCCCGCCATAAACAAAACCCGGCAATGCTAAGTGCTCTGGTTCAGGTAAATACATCGTCACCGGGTGCTCCCCTTGCCACCCTGTTCGAAAATGATGACCATCTTCATTTAATCGTCCGCAGCCATAACACCAGGCAAAATCATCAGGATACACATCTTGGATGGCATTAACAACCATTTCTCCCACAATAAACTCCCCCTTTTTCAGAAAAGTATAACATATTTAGTTTCATATGATAATATTTAGTAGTACGAAATATTAAGGAGGAGAGTTGATGGATAAAATGGTTGAAAAACGCCTCACACGCCCAGAGGTCCCCGAAGAACTGACGTGGAACCTGGATGATTTATTCCCATCTGAAGAAGCGTGGGAAGCTGAATTAGATGCGATTGACCAAGAAATATTACTGTTTACCAGATTTAAAGGTACATTACATAGTGGTTCAAAAGCATTAGTAGATTGCTTGTGTGCACAGGAGCAGCTTTTGATGAGAATCATTAAAGCATTCACATTTGCGAGCTTGAAACAATCCGCAGATGGGACAGATCCTCTTAATCAGGCGAATTTAGCAAGATTATCTGCCTTACGCACAAAAAGTATCGCTGAATTATCGTTTATTGATTCCGAGATTCTTGCCCTTGAAGATGGCATTATTGAAAAATTCCTAGAAGTAGAACCTGGACTTGTGGACTTCCGGAAAAATTTACTTGAGCTTCTGGAAAAGAAAAAGCATAAGTTATCACCTGAAACAGAAGAAGCACTAGCTTCACTCGGCGAACTGCAAGGGGCTCCCTATCAAATCTATCAAATGACAAAGCTGGCTGATATGCAATTCACTCCCATTCAAGATGCTGATGGAAACGAATTACCTGTATCTTTTGCCTTGTTTGAAAACCGTTACGAGTTTTCAGCAGATACTCTTGTCCGGAGAAAGGCATACAACTCTTTCGTTTCATCCATAAAGCAATACAAAAATACCATGGCGGCAACGTATGCTGCTGAGGTAAATAAACAGGTTACCCTTGCCCGCTTACGTAAGTATGAGTCTGTCACCCACATGCTTCTTGAACCGCATCAGGTGACTCTTGAAATGTACAACAACCAAATTGATACCATCTTCACAGAATTGGCGCCGCATATGCGCCGCTTTGCCCAATTAAAGAAAAAGGTTTTAGGACTTGAGCAAATGCTTTTCTGTGATTTAAAAGCACCATTGGATCCGAATTTTAACCCGAAAACCACCTATGAAGAAGCGAGTCAAGTAATCTTAGAATCTTTAAAAGTTATGGGACCAGAGTACTGTGAAATCATTGAAAGAGGTTTTAACGAACGATGGGTTGATCTTGCAGATAATGTCGGGAAATCAACTGGTGCCTTCTGTTCCAGTCCATATGGCTCCCACCCTTACATTCTCATTACCTGGCAGGATAATATGCGTGGGTGTTTCACCCTTGCACATGAATTTGGTCATGCTGGGCATTTCTATTTAGCGAATAAAAATCAGCGGATCATGAATGTCCGTCCATCGATGTATTTTGTCGAAGCACCGTCGACAATGAATGAAATGTTATTAGGTCAGCATTTGCTTGCCAAAAATGATGATCAGAAAATGCGACGCTGGGTCATCATACAACTGCTCGGTACCTATTATCACAACTTTGTCACACATTTGCTCGAAGCCGAATATCAGCGCAGGGTCTATGCCCTTGCGGAGGAAGGTAACGCCCTTACAGCCAAAACATTAACGGAGGTAACCGGTGCGGTTCTTTCCGAATTCTGGGGAGACACCGTTGAAATCGATGAAGGGGCAAGCCTAACCTGGATGCGCCAGCCGCATTATTATATGGGATTGTACCCATACACCTACTCTGCAGGCTTAACCGTATCTACAGCTGTTGCCCAAATGATTCAGGAAGAAGGGCAGCCTGCCGTTGATAGATGGCTTGAGGTGCTCCGTGCCGGTGGAACGATGAAGCCGATTGAACTTTTAAAACATGCAGGTGTGGATATGTCGAAACCAGAGCCGATTAGAAAAGCGGTTTCCTATGTCGGTTCCCTTATTGATGAGTTAGAGCGTTCATATAAGTAATGATCGTGTGAAGATGGAGGAGGTCTAATTTGAGACCTCCTCCTCTTTTTTCATTCCTACTGGTTAATAAAAATAACTTTTGAAAAACCAACACCACCATTCAGTGAAACTTTTCCAAATAGTATCCGTATACTTACCAGAGTGAAATGCAGGACAAAGTTGAAAGGGAGATTTTTATGGGAAATATATTTTTATTTACGCTGATTATAGGGTTGGCTTCTGCTCTCATCCTTTTACCGTTTTATAAGAATGATCAGCTAAGTCCAAAAGAGAGTAAACAATTAAAGACGGGTGTTATCATAGCAGTTGTAGTCATTCTCATGCCTGCAGTCTTCGCTTTCTATTATTTCAGTAATTTTGATAGAAACTTCTCTACATTATGGCCGTTAGTGATACTTCTTGCTTTAGGAGGAGCCGTTCTTTCTAAAGGGACGGAAAGAAAAATAAAAGGATTGCTCTTTTTAGTAAGTCTCATCGCAAGTGGGTATTTCTTAACCGCCTTTATGTTTAATGCCGGAGAAAAATATGAAATGGCGAAAATGGATCAAAAAGTGGAAATCAAGACCTTCGATGAAACTGAAACACCAGCAAGTGTTCCGCCACAATTTGCTAGAAATAAAATGAAAAAAGCATTCGGCCAAGTCCCGAATACTAGCTATTACGAACTTGGAAATTTACAAATTCAGAAGGTAAATGGAGAATATGTGTATATTGCGCCTGTAGAATTCTCAGGATTTTTTAAATGGTGGAAGGGTGAACAGACACCAGGCTATTTTTCCTTAAGTGCAACCGATTCGTCTGCAAATCCTAAATTCATCAAATCAGAAATGGTTTACACCCCTTCTTCCTTCTTTAATAAAAATATTGAGCGGCATATCCGGATGAAATATCCGCAGAAGATTTTCTATGGAGACGTCCAATTAGAAATTGATGAAAAGGGAAAACCGTTTTATATCCGTTCTTATGGGAAATTTATTTCCGCACGTAATGGATTCGATGTTAAAGGTATTGTTGTAGTAGATTCGAAGAATGGTAAAACGAAAGACTATCCTTTAGCATCTGTCCCGGATTTTATTGATGGCGCTGTATCACCTGAAGTGGTCAGTCTGCAAAACAGCTACTTTGGGAACTTTATCCATGGATATTGGAATAGCAAATTCGGAAAATCCGATGTCAAGCTTCCTTCAGATGAAGGGACGGAAGCAAATGTTAGCCCGATTTTTGATGAAAAAGGTGTCATGTATTACTTCACCGATTTCACCAGTCCAAAAGAAGGCGTAGACTCTATGCTGGGCTACTCTTTGACAAACTCAAGAACAGGTAAGGCGACATACTATACCGGCAACCCGGATCAGTCTTATATGGATTCGCAAGGCGCTTTGCAAATCATCGAGAAGAAATTCATCGAAAAGAAATGGCATGGCCAAATGCCGATTCTCTACAACTTTTATGGAGAGGCAAGCTGGTTAACACCTGTGATGGATTCCAACGGATTTTTGCAAAATTACTTTATCGTCTCGGCAGCAAATCCGGAAATTTCCGTTTATGGGGTCACACCAAATGATGCTCTAAAACAATATAAGACGGCCTTGCAAAGAGGAAAAGGTACGGTCGACGGCAGCTCTAAGGCCGAAGAAAAGCAAATAACCGGAACAGTCCTAAGGGTCTATAAAGAAAAGTCCGGAGATTTCACCATTGTTTCATTCCTATTAGACAACCATAAGAATTATCTGATTTCATCCGAAAAAGTCCCATTAGCCATTTATCTAAAAGAAGGTGACCAGGTTACCGTTCGCTATTTGGAAACAGGCGAAGAATTCCTTCCTGCAAAAGACCTTGAAATCGAAGGGTTAAAATAAGGCTTGAAAATCAGTGTCAAGCACCTACCAAAAAGCACTAGTCCACCTGAGGTGGACTAGTGTCTTTTTATGGTGCCTGACACCCTTGTCGAACCTAATTCCCTTTTGCAATCAGGCTTTGATAGGCTGCTGATGTTCTCACTTCAACTGTTAATTTTCCTTTGCCATATATAGTTTTAATGATAAATGGAACACCGATGGTATTTTGAAAGCGAAAATCCGGTCCGCCGTATGAAACAGTCGCATCCCGCCCTGCCGGTACATAGCCGACAGACAAGGAGTGGTGATGCTTTTCAACATAATTAACACCTATTTGATCAACAGCATTAAACAAGGTTGAAGAAGTTTGACAAATACCACCGCCGATTCCATCGACTAATTGCTTATTAACAATCTCTTTAGCTGGTTGATACCCATGTTCAACGTCACTAGGGCCAACAGTTGTATTAAAGGAGAAAATATCCTGAGTTCCAACAATAATATTATCAATGGCTTGTGCCGATAGCTCAATATTTTTTGATCGGCCCACCACCCCGATATTAAAGTAAGTCGTGAAGGATGAAAGGACTACCTCACTTAAATGGGCAACATCTTCAGGTTTATAGCCGCTTTCGGTCACAACCAGCGGAAGTTCGACATCACCACCCGTGATGGATGCCGTCATTACTCTTTCCACTAATTCGGCTTCATCTAGAATAATCTGAGACATTCCTTTAATGACCTGACCATTTGCATCAATCTTATCAAGCACCATACGCTGGTCATATCCGGTTATAGTTTCTGTTCCCCTCGCTAACTCCTTCGCCCATTTTTCCATTTCTTTTTTATATGTTTCTGGATCTGTCTCAAATCCTAAATCTACCGGTAAAAAAGATTTTAAAATGTTTTTCGTATTCGGGTCAATGACTTTTACGACAATTGGTTTTTGTTCTTCTACCTTTGGGGGTTCCGGCGGCTTTTGATTCGGCTTCTCCTGTGGTTCGGTAACCTTCCCATCTTGAGAGGTTTCTTTAGCCGTCTTTTCTGAACACCCCGCCAGTCCTATTAAACTACCAATTAATAAAATGGAAACTGCCCATGTCCGTTTAACCATTTCCCACAACTTCTCCTCTTTCTCTTTATTCTTTGATGTCCGACCCTTTTACTGTGGATATTCGATCGGAATGACTCTCATTCACCCATTTTATGCCTTTCAACATGTCTATATTACAGGGCGATCACAAAAATTAAAGGAAAGTTACAAAGCATTAGAAAAGCGCAAGCGCCCTGGTCAGCGGCGTATGGCCTCCTCGAAAAAGCTAACGCTTTTTCTTCGTGCGATGCTTATGCTGTCGAAGAATTCCTTGTGGAGCGCTCCAACTGAGATAAAGGAAACACGGAGAGCTTCTACTATTACCCCACTTTTTCCATAGACTTAATAACATTTGCCTTGGAATATGGCGGTTCATTTTTTCTATAAGCGTACCAATAAGCCATCGCGATAAAAATGGTGCCGCCAACAGCATTTCCTAAAAATACCGGAATAAAATTACCTACATATTCAAGCCAGGTAAAATGGCCGGCGAAGATCGCTGCAGGGATAACGAACATATTTGCGACAACATGTTGGAATCCGATAGCTACAAAGGTCATCGTCGGAAACCAAATGCCGGCAACTTTTCCGGCGATATCATTTGCGCCGTAAGAAAGCCACACGGCCGCCGCAACAAGCCAATTACAGCCAATCCCGGAAATAAATGCTTGGATAAACGATGCTTCAAGCTTGTGCTCTGCGATACTTATTGTCTTCGTAAGGTAAGGTGCTGTTTCAGTTAGTCCCACAAGATGGCCGAAAAAGTAGGCAACAAAAATAGCGCCAGCAAAGTTACTGACCGAAACAAGGAACCAATTAAAGAATACTTGCCTGGTGCTGACCTTGTTCGCCATCCTTGCCAGTGGCACAGCCATCATATTCCCCGTTAACAATTCCCCGCCTGCAAGTAAGGTAAGGATAAGGCCGATTGGAAACACGGATGCACCAATCAAACTGCTTAATCCCTCTAAATTAGGTGATAATGTCGCCGTCACACGAATGAACAACAAGTATCCTAATGCAATGAATGCACCTGCTTCAAAACCTAATATCAACGTTTGTCCAGTTGGATATTTTACCTTTTTAACTCCATTTCCAACAGTTATTTCTAAAATTTCTTCGGGTTTACTGTACCCCATACGATTACTCCTTTTTACAAAAACTTTTGTTTGTGAGACATTTAACATACTTCTATTTTATAGGAATTTATCCCACATTCTTGTGAACTTTTTTTAACTATTTCATTGAAGGAATTTTACAAACAAAATAACGCAAAATTGACTTGGTATTTAGCTGCTAAAAACTGCTGTTTATTGTTTGTAGTAGTGTGAATTTCGACAAAATTCTACATTAATCAAACCACTTAACCGTCTTTCGTTACAAAGTATGTTATACTATATATAATGAACAGATTTAATAGAGCCAACATATAGATAATAGGTTCAAAAAGGCCATGTCAATATAGTTTTGGTCCTAACATAAACTGCCTTTTGATGAACTTGCGATTGCGAAAGAAATAATTGTAGAAAAGGTGTTAAATATGGAAAATTCAATTGAAACAGTTTATTTCTTAGAGAACCCAGAGAAAAATATTATTAAATTTGCAACAGGCACACAGCTGCGCTATGAGGATGTCATAAAAGAGGTTTTTGGTGTGGCATGTATCAATGATTTACACATGATGCTTCAATATAACAAAAGTTTTCAGACGAGCATATGTAATAGCTATGGAATCAGCGAAAAAAAGATTACCCTGGATAAAATTATACGGATTGCCTCTAAAACAGATATGCTTCGATTAAAAAAACAACTGCTTGAACAACAAAAAAACAGCATAAATGTAATGCAACTTGAAGAAGAATATTCAATCGAGCGCCCGTTTGATTCCATAATAAAACTCCAAGAAGGCCTATACCAATGGGATGACGCCAATTTCTCCTACAACGCTGTTACAAATGGTGCCTGACACCCTTTCTTTTATTTTGATAGTGATAATAAAATAAAATAGTTACCCTTTTCAGCAAACGAAAAAGACTACCCGCACTAATAATGCTGGGTAGTCTTTTTCGTTTGCTACTTAAACATTCAACCTATTTACGTTTTTTCTTCTGATCCTTAGAAGATGTCATTTTTCCTAATAAAAATGCCCCTGCTGCAACACCGATAATGGTGTTGGTTTTTTTGTTAAAAACTTGCTTTGCAACAAGATTTAAATTTTGCGGTCTTTCTGCCAGACGTCTCATGAAATATCCGTACCAGTCATTTCCAAATGGAACATAGGTGCAGAAGTTATATCCTTCACTTGCTAATTTTAGCTGCATGTCTTTCCTAAAACCATAAAGCATTTGGAATTCGTATTTTTCTTTAGAAATATTGTTGCGTTTAACAAATTCCTTCACATGATTAATAATTCTATGGTCATGTGTAGCAATAGAAGTAAATTTACCGTTTAGCAAATGCCATTCAATTAGCTTAATATAATTGGCATCGATATCTTTCTTGTCTTGGTAAGCGATTTCTTCTGATTCTTTATACGCACCCTTTACAAGACGAATCCGGTAATTTTTATATCTTTCAACGGATTCCAGTGCATTATGGAAATAAGCTTGAATAACAGTTCCAACATTATCATACTCAAGCGAGAGGTCATCCAATAAATTAAAGGTAAGCTCTAAATGTTTGAAATCCTCCATATCGATATTGATAAACATATCATATTGGCTCGCTTTATCAACAATCTCTCTTACATTGTTCAAGCAAAAAGAATAATCGATATCCAACCCCACTTGAGTTGGTTTTAATGAAATATGGGCATCTACTTGATTCTCGTGAATCGCCTCAATGACCTGTAGAATTTGTTCTTTCGCCGCTGTTGCTTCTTCTTCTTTAAAAACGAACTCTCCTAAGTTATCGACAGTACAAGAGATTCCGTGGGCGTTCAGTTCTTTAATACTTTTGATTACTTCTGGTATATTCGTACCTGCAACGACGCTTTGCGCCCCCATTTTTAACCCATACTTTTTAGCAGCACTATTAAGAAATTGATTTTGGGATAAGCCCATAAATAGATCTTTCAACATAAGCAATTTACTCCTTGCTGTAGGTTTTTATCATCATTATAGCATACGCTTTCAATAAAATTTATTTTGAGAATTTTCGGAAATAAAGTTTCTGAAACCATACAAATAGTAGAGTTTATCGAGTGAATTTAACCAGTACTAACCACATCAATATTATCTCCATTTACATAAAAAATGAGCCCGCTCCTTTTAAAAAGAATGGGCTCATTAGCATGTTACTTATATTAGGAAGGGTGTCAGGCACCATTAAAAAGCACCATTAGTTCTCAGCTAATTTTGTTGCGGCTTTTTTGTCGGAAGCTTTTGATGTGCTTCCTCCTTTTTGTTCATCTTCAGCTTGTTTGGATCGCTTGATGAAGAGCGCAAGAACTAAGGCCACGGCAGCAAGAAAGGCAGCAATTAGAAAGGAGAAATTGATTCCATTCAGTGTCGCTTGCATCATAATATGCTGTTTCATTTCCGCAAGTGCTGCCGGGGTGGGCTTGCCTGTTAAATGTTTCATGGCTTCTTGGCCCAATTCCTTCGCCTGTGATTCTGCACGATTGGACATGATGGTTACCATTAATGCGGTACCAATAGCACCGGCAACTTGGTTTAAAGTATTGTTCATCGCCGTACCATGCGGGTAGAAGCTTCTTGGCAATTGATTTAGACCATTTGTCGAAACCGGCATCATTACCATTGACATTCCTAGTGCACGGACTGAGTACAAAATAATTAGGTGTGTATAGCTGGTATCAAGTGTTAATTTACTAAAACCATAAGTCGTTACTACGATAATCGTTAATCCAGTTACAGCAAGAATTCTTCCACCTATTTTATCAAATAATTTTCCTGTAATTGGTGACATGAATGCCATCAAAATTGCCCCTGGCATCAGCATTAGTCCCGCGTCCATCGGCGAGATGCCCCGAAGGTTTTGAACATAGATAGGAAGCAGCAGCATTCCGGAAAACAACGCCATGTTTACAACCATTGCAATGACAGATGACAAAGCAAACATTGGATATTTATAGACCCCGAAATTTAATAATGGCTGTTCTATCTTAAACTGACGCAAAATAAACACGAACAATGAAATAATACCTACTATTATTGTTCCGTATACTAGTGGGCTGTCCCAGCCCTTACTTCCTGCAGAACTAAAACCATATAAAATACCGCCAAAGCCGATACTTGATAAAAGAAGCGACAAGAAATCAAGGCGGATATCCACTTTTTCCTTTTTGTCTTTTAATAGGAATACACCTAATAATATTACGACAATCGCAATTGGTGTTACAAAGTGGAAAAGCATTCTCCAGTCATAATGTTCAATGATCCAGCCTGATAATGTCGGACCAATTGCTGGAGCAAACATCAAAATCAGGCCAAAAACACCCATTGCGGCTCCCCTTTTTTCAATTGGGAAAGCTACTAGCATCACATTCATTAACAGCGGCATCAAAATAGCTGAGCCTGCAGCCTGCAGCATCCTTCCTGCTAAAAGAATCGGAAAAACATGAGCAAATCCTGCAAGAACCGTCCCTGCAGTAAATAAAACCATTGCGGCTAAGAAAATATGCCGCACAGAAAACTTTTGAATTAAGAATGCGCTAGCTGGGATTAAGATCCCATTTACTAGCATAAACCCTGTAGTCAACCACTGAACCGTGGATGCTTCAACATTCAAGTCCTTCATAATGGAAGGAAGGGCAATGTTTAATAACGTATTGTTTAAAAATGAAATAAATGCACCGATCATCAATACGGCAATAATTCCGTATGGCGGACGATCGTGCTTTTTTATGGAATGATCCATTATAGTTCCCCCCTGGACGTTTCGTTCAAATTTATCCTCTAAATTCGCATAAACAATATCTTATACCTTTGGTTCAAATAATGCAATTAAAAAATATCCTGTTATTTAATGGGTTTGTATCCTTATAAAAAATATTGTACTATAAATTTTATACAGGTGGTCTAAACAATAGAATAAGGGTGATCAAATGAATGACAGGAAACAGCATGTAATAGATACGGCCCGTCAATTATTTATTGACAAAGGCTTTAACGCCACGTCCATTCAGGATATATTGCATTTCAGCGGAATCTCTAAAGGAACTTTTTATAACTATTTTTCATCTAAAAACGAATTATTAATCGCCCTTTTTAAAAAGATATATATAAAACTTGATCACGAACGGAATGAGTTACTCATTGCCGAAGACCCTGCAAACATTAATATCTTCATCAAACAAGTGGAAATGCAATTGAGAATGAATAGGGCAAATAAGTTATTATTCCTTTTTGAAGAGGTGCTTGTTTCAAATGATGAAGAACTTAAACAATTTTTTAGAGAAGGTCAAATTAGGAATATCCAATGGGTATACAATCGTTTCGTTGATCTTTTCGGTGAAAGTAAAAAACCCTATTTGTTAGATTGTGCCATCATGTTTATCGGGATTTTACTACACAACCTTAAATTTTCTGGAATGGCGAAAAAAAGGAGTATCGAAAAAATAGTCCGATATAGTATGGACCGCATAGTGAAAATGGTCGATGAAGTATCCGAAGCGGGCGAACAATTACTGCCCCCTGAGGTTTTAGATCAATGGCTGCCAAGCTACCCGAATAGCAGCAAATTATTTAAACAAGAACTTTATCATACAATACTACAATTAAAAAAAGACATCCTCGATAACAAAGATCAAATCAAATACGTGGAGTTATTGGACTTTATTCTTGATGAATTATTGAACAACAAGAAACCGCGAAAATATCTCGTCGAGAGCGCACTAACATCATTGGGTGTAAATAAAGACACTTTTGAAAAAACAGATTTTCAAAAGCTTAGTCAGCTGGCAGCGTCTTTTTTTGAGCAAATAGAAGAAAAAAGCTAACCCCCAACCGATTGCGATTTGGGGGTTTGTATCCTATCTAGACCTTTTATTTCGATTCCGCAAAAATGCCGGGATATCTAGTGAATCGTCTTGCCACTGCGATTGCGAAGGGTGATCATTTTTCTGTTCCTCAGGCTGTTCCCATTGCCGTTCATATTCCTGCACAGCTTCTTCTTGTACAACTTGTTCATGTCT
Source organism: Neobacillus sp. NPDC097160 (assembly GCF_044762155.1). Classification (NCBI taxonomy): domain Bacteria; kingdom Bacillati; phylum Bacillota; class Bacilli; order Caryophanales; family Bacillaceae; genus Neobacillus; species Neobacillus sp. NPDC097160. The sequence goes on from NZ_JBIWDU010000005.1 coordinate 254,615, forward strand.
AGGACGTGTTTTTACTTCCTTAGTGGTAGTCGAAGACAAGTTTCCGGATGGACTGTCATGATCGACAAACCCTGTAGCAATCACTGTAATCATAATTTCCTCTTTTAGGTTCTCGTTAATAATAGAACCAAAAATCATATTTAATTCCTTGTCTGCAGCGGAGGCAACAATATCGGCTGCCTCTTGAACTTCATACAAACTTAAATTACTGCCGCCTGTGATGTTCATGAGTACACCTTGAGCTCCATTGATGGAAGTTTCAAGCAATGGACTGGAAATGGCCTTTTTTGCTGCTTCAACTGCGCGGTGTGGACCTTTTGCCACCCCAATTCCCATTAAGGCTGTACCTTGATTCGTCATAATCGTTTTCACATCTGCAAAATCAAGATTGATTAAGCCCGGGACAGCAATTAAATCCGAAATCCCTTGTACACCCTGACGCAGAACATTATCCGCTTCTCTAAATGCTTCAACCATTGGAGTTTTTTTATCAACTATCTGCAATAGGCGATCATTTGGAACAATGATTAATGTATCCACTGCTTCCCTCATTAACTCGATTCCATTCGCAGCATTTACTGCGCGCTTTCGCCCTTCAAATCCAAAAGGCCGTGTGACGACACCAATCGTTAAAGCCCCTAAAGCACGAGAAATTTCTGCAATCGCAGGTGCAGCCCCAGTCCCGGTTCCGCCTCCCATTCCGGCCGTTACGAACACCATATCTGCTCCTTTTAATACCTCTTGCAGCTGCTTCCTGCTTTCTTCCACGGCCTTTCTTCCTACTTCCGGATTAGCGCCTGCACCTAATCCTCTTGTCAAGGAAGCACCAATTTGCATCTTAATCTCTGCTTTTGATAGGTTAAGAGCCTGTGCATCTGTATTCACGGCTATAAATTCTACACCTTGAATTCCATCCTCAATCATCCGGTTAACCGCGTTGTTTCCCCCGCCGCCGACACCGATTACTTTAATTCTAGCAATTTGATCTATATTCATGTCAAAATCCCACATCGACAATTCCTCCTAGCCTGAACACAACATCCACTTCATTATTCAGAAAATTTAACTTTTATTTTATTATATGATATTTATCCTAAAAAAACTAATTCTCTTAATATTTTAGCAAAATAATAGAGTAGTTACTATAGTACCTCTTATTCAATTTGAACATAAATTTACCTTTCATTCAATAATAGTCGATCTGGAACTTGTGCAAATCGATGGCTATTGTAATATCATAGACTACTTTTTCTGAAAGATCGCTTCTTGCCACCAGCATCGCTTGAACGGCTACTGTTGACACAGTAGCCTCTAACCCAATTCTATTTTATCAACTTACCTTCGGAATCGTTGACACCTTCAAAACTTTATGTCAACTTAAGATTGTATCGAACTTATTTTACTTTCATCTTTTATAAGAAAGGGAAAATGGCATGAAAAGAAAAATTATTGCATATAACTTTGAACTTACTAACACCCTGGAAAAATTAGAGAGAGATTTTGACGTCGAAATGTTTGATAGTATTAATCCCAATACGGATCCTGCCTTTTCGCAAGCGTTGAAGGAAGCTGAGGGCATCATTGGACTAGCCCTCCCGGTTGATAAGGCACTCCTGGATCGAGCGCCTAAATTAAAAATTGTATCCAATAATTCCACTGGGTATAATAATCTTTCCATAGAAGAAATGACAAAACGCGGCATAATGGGAACAAATACACCTGGCGTACTGGAAGATACAACCGCCGACGCTATTTTCGGCATTCTTCTTGCAGCAGCGCGCCGTATCCCTGAATTGGACCTCTTTGTAAAATCGGGAAAATGGCAGCAGCATTTAACCACAGAACAGTATTCAATAGACGTCCATCATAAAACATTAGGAATCATCGGGATGGGAAAAATCGGCTCAGCTATCGCAAAACGTGGTCATTTCGGTTTTGATATGAATATTCTTTATCATAATCGCACCCGCAATGCAGAAGCTGAAGAAAAGTATCATGCCACCTATTGTGACCTTGATACTTTATTAAAGGAATCGAATTTTGTATGCTTAATGACACCGCTCACTCCTGAAACTGAAAATTTAATTGGGGAAAGAGAATTTAACATAATGAAGAAATCCTGTATTTTTGTGAATGGTTCACGGGGAAAAACCGTAGACGAAACTGCGCTGATTAAGGCTTTAACCAATAAAGAGATTCACGGTGCCGCATTAGACGTTTTTCGAACAGAGCCTATCAAGCAGGATCATCCACTACTGCAGTTTCCTAATGTGGTCACAACGCCTCACATCGGCTCATCGACCTTTGAAACAGAGCTAAAAATGGCCCAACTGGCAGTTGAGAATCTACTTGCAGGGCTATCAGGTAAACGTCCGAAAAACTTGATTAACCCTGAGGTGCTGAACTAAGCATGGGCCCATCTTGAATGATGAATAGAAGGAGCAAAAAACATGAATTCACCGAAAAGTTTAGTAGAAAAATTGAATTTGAATAAATATTCAAACAAGCTAATTCTCCAAGAACCTGATGACATGGATGACTTTAACGAACTAGAATATGATTCATCTAGTAAACAAGCCAAATATGATCTAATCTTTATGTTTATTTTTAGCTTAGAGGAATTTACCCAACAGCTGCAATCCGTGATTGAAAAACAATTATTGGAGGATAATGGATACTTATTCTTTGCTTATCCAAAAAAGAATAATAAGGTATATAAAGAATACATAGACCGTGATCGTTTCATGGATACATTACCAGTTGATGATGAAGGCTATGTTCTTGAAAGCAGCATAAAGTTTTCTCGTATGGTTAGTCTAAATGACGTTTTTACGGTAGTCGGTTTGAAGTCCGCACCAAAAAAGGCGAAAAAAGCTGCCAGCAGCAAAGCAAGCCAATGTGTGGATGACTACATTGTTCATGTGGAGGATATTAAGAAATATTTAAGTAAAAATGAGGAATTAGTAAGAATCTATAACGATTTAACCTTAGGTTATCAAAAAGACTGGGCCCGTTATGTATTTAGCGCAAAAAGACAAGAAACCCAAGAAAAACGCTTGCTGGAAATGGAAACCGTATTGAGTGAAGGGTACAAATCGATGGAGTTATATAAAAGAGCTAAGCGATAGAATAAAAAAAACACATGGAAATAGGATGTTTCCATGTGTTTTCATTTTATTTTTTACTCGTCACCTTTAACCCCATATGATGGAGCCATTTCAGGGGTGACCGCTCTCACCTTATAGTCGTTAGCCTGAGGCCTATATATTTCCCAAAGCCTCTTCAAATCTTCAAGAGGCTGCTCACTATAATCCACTCTTAAATCAACATAGGCAAATGGTTCATCCGTGAATACCAGAAGTCCGATTGACCGCTCCTGGTCCAGCTCCCCCCCCATCTGAAAACCTTTTTCTAGGGCTAAAATTAATCTATCTGTCAAAGGTTGGCCTTCCGTTTGTAAGAATGCTCGCCCCATTGCTTCTGGAATCGCAGGATCACTGAGGAGATTTCCTATACTGGCAACATTTTGTGCACAAAATTCTCCATGTACACCTAATGCCTTATTACCAGTAAATGCTGCTGAGCTTCCTTTTGAATCAACAACAGCCAGCTGCCTGTATTCTGGAAATGGTGACGCTTCCTTCATTGACCGGATTGTGGATTCTGCATCAAAGCCGCCCTCTAACACAGAAAAACCGACAGATGCTAATCGCGGATCCGTTACATTTTGTGTTAAAATAGCGCCGACACCTGTTTTAACCCATGGGCACCTTGCCCCAACGGATGGGCTGCTGGACGTCACAATGACACCAAATGCACCTGTGGCAGAACATCGTCCTGCGACCGAAAATGTCAATTTAATCCCTCCTTGATCGAAAATGACGTATCTCATTTATTGCTATTACCACTATGACAATATTGATAATAAATCACATAATAAGGTTATTCGCTAATTACTGCCTCAACATCAATTTCCATTAACATTTCCGGCATTGCAAAGCCGCTTACTAGTAAACCTGTACTGCATGGATATACATCCTTGAAATGTTTACCAATTACCGGATACACTTTACTGCGATCTTCCCGATGCATCAAATAAACCGTGATTTTACAAATATCATTAATCGTACCGCCAGCCTCTTCAATAAGCTGTTTCACACATGTACAAGCCATTTCTGCCTGCTCAACTACATCCCCAACCCCATGAAAGTTTCCATCTAAATCGAACCCTGTCTGCCCTCTTAAAAAAATCCGATTTCCTGCTCTTACAGCCATACTAAATTCATTTACAATGTGGTGTTCCGGTTTTCCTAAGTGTTTTGGATAGTACTGGTCTGTTTTGAACTTTCGAAATCTCTGAATTTCAACTTTTTTTGTTTCGCCATGGACTGACATTATGATCATTCCTCTCCTCAGTAAAATTGTTTTATTTAAGGAATTAATCCTTATTTATTCCCTAAAAATAATATACGGTTTATTCTGATAATTGTCAAGATTCTAAAATATTAACCTGCTAATCTACTATCATCCCAGATAGGAGCGGTGAACAATTTCACTTTCCTTTAATTCACTTTTCGTTCCTTGACCTGCTAATCTACCGGCCATCAGTACATAACCACGGCTGCAAAAATCAATTGCCATTTCCGCATTTTGATCCACTAAAAGGATCGTGGTTCCCTGCTGATGCAATTCAGTGATTTTATCATAAACTTCAAAAACTAGTTTGGGAGATAAACCCATTGACGGTTCATCTAGTAATAATAGTTTCGGACTTGTCATCATTGCGCGTGCAATGGCAAGCATTTGCTGCTCTCCACCTGAAAGGAGACCCGCCAATTGATCCCTTCTATCCCTGAGAATGGGAAAGGGTTCTGTAACCTCTTCCGCCCTTTGCTGACGATCCTTTGAACGAAGAGTATAACCGCCTAAAAGCAAATTATCCCAAACAGTAAGTAATGGAAATACATGCCTGCCTTCTGGCACAAGTGTCATGCCGCGACTGACAAGTTTAAACGTTTTTTCATTAACAATAGACTTACCTGACAGTTGTATATCCCCACTTTTAGGACGAATCTCCCCGATGATCGTCTTCAAAAGTGTGCTTTTTCCAGCACCATTGGCCCCGATTACAGAAACCGCTTCTTTTTCTTCTACCTTTAAACTCACATTACCTAAAGCACATATCTGTCCGTAATATGTACTTACATTTTGGACATTAAGCATTCATCTCAGCCCTCCCCATATATGCTTCCAATACTGCCGGGTGACTCTGAATCACTTCAGGAGGACCTTCGACTAGCTTTTCCCCAAAATTTATCACAGTGATTTGATTCGATAACGCATTTACGAGGTGCATATCATGGGCAATGATTAAAATGGTAATCCCTTGATCATTCACCTGCGAAAAAAGTTCCATTAACTCTTTGGTTTCTTTCTGATTCATACCTGCAGTAGGCTCATCAAGCAATAATAATCGAGGATTTGTTGCCAATGCCCTGGCAATTTCCACTCGTCTTTGATTTCCATAGGATAACCTTGCCGCATACTCGTGGCGCATATCCCACAGACCGACAAAGTGCAAAATTTCCTCAATCAGCTTTTTGGCAGAGTATTCATTGTTTCGGAAATTATTTGTTCGAAATATGGCTGGTAGAAGCTTGCCGCCTGTTAATAGATAGGTTCCGATTAAAACCGTTTCAAACACTGTCATATCCGGAAACAAGCGAATATTTTGGAAGGTTCGCGAAACTCCTTGTGCTGCAATTTTATCTGGTCTTAATGAGGTAATATCTTGGTTTACTAACTGTATTTTCCCTTCATCTGGTGAAATAACTCCCGTGATTAAGTTGAATAAAGTACTTTTCCCAGCCCCGTTCGGACCAATGATTGCATGAATATTATTTTGCGCAACGGAAAAAGAAAGACTGTTGACCGCCTTCACACCGCCAAAGGATTTTGAGAGATTCTCAACCGTTAAAATGGCTGATTCATTAACATAATCATTGTTCATACCTTAACCCCTCCTTCTCGACTGTTGGTTTTTCAACCTGTAAATGTCTTTGGAGGAAACGATTCTTTGTCATTTGGAACAATCCCATGATTCCTTTTGGGAAAAACATAATCATAATGACAATTAGACATCCATAAATCAACATTCTTAATTCCGGTGTTTCCCGTAGGGCCTCTGAAGAAACAGTAAGAATTACCGCTCCAATAATCGCTCCCGCAATCGAGCCTTGACCACCAATCATGACCATTGTTAAGATTGTGACAGACATCCCAAAAGCAAATGTTTCCGGACTGACAACATGAAGAAAATGGGCGTATAAGGCACCGGCTGCGCCGCAGAAGGCAGACGAAATGGTAAACATGGTTACCTTTGTTTTAAATACTGGGATTCCCATTGCTTGTGCTGCCAGTTCATCATCCCGGATGGCGGTACAAGCACGTCCAAAGCCGGATTTGATGATTAACCTTGTGACCAGAATACCTAGATAAACAAAGATTAATAATAATGGGTAATAATCATGATATTGAATAAATGGAAATTCAAAGGATCCTAATTTAATTGTCGGCGGAGCAGAAATTCCTGCGATTCCCATTGGCCCCCCGGTTAAATCCGTCCAGTTTAGAAAAACAAGCCAGATGATTGTTCCAAATGCAAGTGTCGCCATTACAAGGTATTCTTCAATTAATTTCAACCCAATAAATCCAATGATAAATCCGATTAACGCAGTGATGACAATCGAAAAAGGAAGTGTCATCCATAATGAAAAACCTAGACTTTTGGCCATAATGGCAGCTACATAGGCACCAATTCCAAAGAACGCACCATGACCCACTGAAACCTGACCTGTATAACCAACAATTAAATCGAGACCCAATGAAAGAATGGCATAGATTAGAATAAGATTAATGATATACATAATGTAGGGGTTTGCAATTCCTAAAGGAAGGAGAAATAATGCAATCCCTCCTAAAATAAACACGATTTTGCGAAAACCTGCTTTTTTAAGTCGTTCCATTTCTTCTCCCTCCTTTACACTTTTTGTTGGATTATTTTCCCGAAAATTCCTTGTGGTCGAACTAATAAAATAACTAACAATATCACCATCGCAACCGCATCTCGATATCCGGAGGAAATGAAACCTGCAGCGAAGCTTTCAATAATTCCAAGTAATAATCCGGCAATCATCGCTCCCGGAATATTTCCCATCCCACCCATAACCGATGCCGTAAATCCTTTCAATCCAGCGAATACTCCCATTGTCGGATAAACAAGAAATACTGGTCCTACTAAAATACCAGCAAGTGCGCCGACAGCTGAACCAATAGCAAAGGTAATCGAAATAATCTTATTTGCATTGATTCCCATTAACTGTGTAGCTTTAATATTTTGCGAGGCTGCTTGAACAGCTTTTCCCATGAGCGTTCTATTAATAAATAACTCTAGAACAATCATAACAAGGATGGTGAGAATAATGATAAATATATAATGCTGATTAATCATCATATCTCCAATAGCTATATTTTTAGATAGAAATGGTGATGTTAATCTCTCAGGTGTTGCCCCCCAAATATATTGAGCTAAATTTTGGAGAACAATCGAGATTCCAATGGCGGCAATCAGTAAATTTAATTTAGGTGCGTTTCTCATTCTCATATAAACCATTTTTTCCATTAAATAACCGAGTATTGCCCCGGCACATACACCACCTAAATACGCAAGCCAGATAGGTGTATCTAATAATAGAAGATAAAGGGACACGAATGCCCCTCCCATATATACTTCACCATGTGCAAAGTTAATAAAGCGAAGCACATTCCAAACCATTGTGTAACCTATGGCCATTAACGCATAAATGCTGCCAAGGACAATTCCATTTATTAATTGATCAACAAACACAAGTTATCACCCTATTCCGATTCTTTAATCACTACGAAGTCACCTTTTTGTACTTGCATAATCATCGGTGTATTGGAACGATCACCATTTTTATCGAACTTAATAGGTCCTGTAATCCCTTGATATTGGATGTTCGCTAGAGCGTCGCGCGCTTTTTCAGCGTCGTCCCCGCCTTCTGCCAATGCCTTTGCGAGTGCCATGGCCGCATCATATGCAATGGCGGTATTGGCCTGGGCTGGAATCTTATTTTCTTCAGCTATTTTTTTAAATTCTTTCATCTCTTTCGTATCTGCATTTAAATCAATCATCGAGGCAAAAATATGATTCTCCACGGCATCACCGCCTAATGAGATGAGCTGCTCAGAATACATTGAATCATCCGGTGAGAAAAATTGAACATTTAATCCCGCCTGCTTCGCTTGCTGTTCAATTAAAGCAACTTCATTGTATAACCCTACAACCATCACGGCATCTGCATTTAGTGTTTTTATCTTTGATAATTGAGCAGAAAAGTTTTTATCACCTGGGTTATATTTTTCTGCTGCAATGAATTCTACACCCAATTCTTTTGTAGATTCCTTCGCTGCATCATACATCGTGATTCCATAGTCAGTATTTTCAAATAGGGCGGCAATTTTCTTTACCTTTTTCTCTTCAGACATATATTTCATCACAGCAGGAACGTAAACCGATCCTGTTAAAATGACACGGAACAAGTATTTATTCCCCGTTTTAGAAAGATCAGGACTGGCACCCATGTTTAAATGAAGTACCTTTGCCGGCCCGGAAACATCCTGTGCAGCTAGTGTTGGTGATGAATTATAGCCGCCAATAATGGCCTTAACCCCATCGTTCATGATCATTTTATTTACAACGGCAACGGCTTCGGATGGAGTTGCCTTATCATCCCCAACAATTAACTTAAGCTTTTTCCCATCAATTCCGCCATCACTATTAATCTTTTTAAAAGCGAGTTCCACTCCATTTTTCATATCTTGTCCATACTGGGCATTATCACCTGTCATTGGTGCTTGTAATCCTACTTTAATAACGTCCCCGCTCTTTGAAGAACTGCTATTCCCCGATGAAGAATTTGTTGCAGAACAGCCCACTAACAATACTGCCAGAACCATAAACATAACCATCTTTTTCACAAATAAATGTGTGGAATGTGCCAACTTAAGTCCTCCTCTTTTTACATATCATTTTGTATTTCCTATTATTTCAAATCTCCTACTTTTGCAACATCATGATCGACTTATAGAAGATTTGTTCATTTTCGCTTGAATCCCTGCTGCTTAAGTACCAATTCACGCTGCGGTTCCATATCAAAAAATAAAGCGGCCCCGATTAAAAAAATCGTCTCTAAGCTGAATTCTATGGATGTAATTAAAGGCAGAATAACGATGTAGAGTAGAACGGATATAAGCGGTAGATTCTAAGAAGCGGTGGAAAAGGACATTGTCCCATGGAATGAGAACGAGCAAATCACGGTACTGTTTACCTGTTATTAATGCCATACGATCCCTCCAAAAAAATAGTTTTCATTGGTTCTAACATTAATTCAACACGTGCAATCTGATTACTATTTATTTACGGATTTTTTCTTTAAATATTCTTTTAATTAAAATAACATTTCCGTAGTGTTTATGTCAATTAAGTTTTCTAAAAATTCTATATTTTATAAATACTATGTTCCAGAAAGTGTACGGTCTAAATGCACTATTCCTTGCAAAATTAAATTTCCCGCTCTTTCAATATCATCGGGATGGCTATACTCTTCAGGGCAATGACTCTTCCCATCAATACTTTTTACGAAAACCATTGCCGACTTCGTGACCTTTGCCAAATGGGCAGCGTCATGCACCGCCATACTAGTCAGAGTCAAACAAGGTTCATTCATTTCCATTGCTGTATTTTCAAGAATCGTTATAATCTCTTGATCTAAGGCAACAGGTCGTTGATCAAGAAAGACTTCTTGCTGGATATTTACCTGTCTTTTCAAGGCAATCTCATGCCAAACCTCGTAAATAGCATCAATCGTATGTTGAATTTTCTCGTCTGTCTCCGCTCTAACCTCAAAAATAAAATCAACCTGACCAGGAATAATATTAGCGGCATTCGGCCTTACATTTAATCTTCCTACAGTGCCAACTACATCTCCTTTTGCCTTGCAATACCGTTCAACCTCAAGAATCATTTCCGACGCAGCAGCTAGCGCATCTTTTCTATTCACCATCATCGTTGTACCAGAGTGATTCGGTTCTCCAATTACTTTTACAAAACTGCGATACGTCCCAACAACACTATTAATAACCGCCATTGAAATGTTAGCGCTTTCTAATCGCTGGCCCTGCTCAATGTGGAGTTCTATAAATGCTTTTTTATCTTTTTGCATATTCTCCATCATGGAGAATTTATCAAGGCCTCCTCCAACCATTTCCAATTCATTATGCAGAAGAGAGCCTTTTAAATCACGAGCTTCCTGCAACATTTCTGCCGTTAATTTCCCTACAAAAGAACGGCTGCCAAATGTTGATAAATTAAAATCATTTGACTCTTCCGCAGTGAAGGACACAATTTCAATATCATGTTCAAACGTAGCATTGTGATCGATTAATGTTTTTATAATTTCTTTTGCCATTAGAACACCCAGCGGCCCATCATATTTACCACCATTCGGAACAGAATCCAAATGGGAGCCAATTACGATACTGCCTTTCTTTTTCCCTGTACCGCGATATTTTCCCCAAATATTTGCAGCCCCGTCTATCGTTATTTTTAAACCCATCTCTTCTAATTCTTCGATAAATAATTGACGGACTTGATGATCTGCTTGAGAAAAACTTGGCCTCGTTATACCCCCAAGTTCATTTTTTCCATACTCAGCGTATTTCTCTAAATCTATTAATAATCGATTGAGATTTATTTTCAAATTATGAACCTCTCTTTCCAACTTATCATTGAATGAAAAAATAGGGAGCAACAATTCGGAATAATTCCATCATTGCTGCTCCTGATATAATTTTTAATTTTGTAATATATTAATCAATTTTTTTAAACTGCATAATTTTTTTCTGCCAAAAAGGAAATATACCGAATATCACCTAGTAAGGTTTTAGCTAAAGAAATGTTTCCTTGCTGCAACAATGAACGAATTCGTGTCGAAGAGATTAATTCACCATGTTCACATTGCAGCGGATTTAATACACCGACATGAAAGGAGGCTCTTAAATCGTCAATGCTCCCTTTTCGATCTTTGCCAAATTGAAAGTTGGGGCCTTCCCAGATTTCAACTGGATTGATCAGCTGCAGCTCTTCAATAAAAGATGAAACGGTTTGCTTTGTAAACGCTTCATTAAATTCCCCTACAATCACATGTTCAGCACCCAGCATTTCAAGCCGATTCAGCTTTTCATCCAATGTTGTGATCATTTGGCACTTTTTAAAGAAAACCTTCGGAGGTGGATCAAAGGTATAGACTACAAAAGGAACCCCAAGCTTCTCCGCCCGTTCTTTAGTTTTTAAAAGTAAGGCCTGATGACCACGATGTACACCGTCAAGGGCGCCAATCGTTAAGGCGGATTTAGGGAGCTTCAATGTACCTGGTGTATGAATTTCCAATGAAAAAACTCCTTTCAACTATCAACTTACTACCTTGTGACAGGAAATGATGGTTTCAATCCCGCAGCCTTCCGCACCAATTCACGCTGCGGTTCCATATCAAAATTATTAAACACGGCCATCTGTTGTGCAAATGGCGGACTTTGGGCAAATAGTTCAAACGTTGTTCGATGACCCGCATAGGAGGAGTTTAACAAATCTCTTGCAAAATAGAGTAATTTACCGCGATCCTCAGGCGTCCACTCACCCACGGAGTAATATTGATCAAAGTATTGCTTAATTTCCGGATCTGCCATCGTCGTAGAGTCAGGCGTTACCGCTAATTGGCCGCCAACTAACTCCCTAGTTAAATGGGCCATGGCCGGGAAATTGGCTAACGCAAATACACGGCCAGTATATAGAAGAGATTGATTCGGCATCATTAACCCGCCTGGACTTCTTTCCGCATTTGCAACCGCAGCGGTTAAATGAGCATTGATGCCCTCACGGTAATTAATGAGCTCTGAAATTTTTTCTTTTACAGCTTGAAGATGGGTTAAACCGGTTTGTTCAACGTTTAATAAAGCGGCTCCGATTAAATAATCGGCTCTGCGCAGCATTCTAAGGGTGTAATTAAAGGCAGAATATCGATGTAGTGTAGAACGGATATAAGCGGCAGATTCTAAGGAGCGGTGGAAAAGGACATTTTCCCATGGAATTAATACGTTATCAAAAATAAGTAAGGTATCAATTTCCTCAAATTTTGTTGCAATTGGATAATCTTTTGGATTTCGATCTGTGCCAAGTGATGTACGGCAAATAGATTTAAGTCCCGGTGACCCCATATCGCAAATAAAGCCGCAGGCAAAAGGTGCCATTTTTTCTGAACCGGCATTCCAGTCCAAAATCGTTGGTTTAACAAATGCTTGGTGTGCATAGGCAGCGGCGGTTTCAAATTTCGCTCCCTTTACCACAATCCCTTGGTCATTTTCCTCAACCACATGAAGCAATGTTCCGCCATCTTTTCCACTGAATAATTTGCTTCTATCTCCTTTTGGATCGGTATTCGCTGAAACATGGAATAAATCTTCTCTTGCAACACGGTCAATATGGTACTTAATATTCTTTGCATATGTCGGGTCAATTTCATTTAATTTATCTTGGGCGTCAAATAATGACCACATTTCCCCAATGGTTTCATCGCCAACCCGATAGACGACACCGCCAAGATCATCAAGCACCGTTTCCACATGTTTGCGTATAGCGCTCAGATCCTCTTTTGTTTCAGGCGCTTTGTAGGCTCTGGAAACAACTTCACCATCTGATAGAGTAGTAGTTAAAGTGTCTTTATATTTCTTTTCATGCGCCATATCATACATTCTTGCTTTCACATCAATAATTGGCTTAAAGGATGGATGTTCAGATACATTCCGAACCTTTTCCCCATCAATATAGACTTCCCTCCCATCATTCAATGAATCACGATATTGCTTTCCTGTCATTAATGCCATATAATTTTCCTCCTGTTAAATGAATTTCTTATAGATACTATTAAAACTATGCTTCGTTAAATTGGCCAAATTTTCCGCGATAGTATACTAAAGGCTGCCCATTCGCCGCCTGTGCATTTTGTACCTCTGCTAGGAAGACGGAATGTGTGCCCCCGGTTACTTCCTCTACTACCCTACATTCGAGGGTTGCAAGTGTATCAGCTAAAACAGGATTTCCTAACTCCCCATAGGAGAATTCAATACCACTAAATTTATCAGTATTGGCCCTAGCAAATCTTAGGGCAAGATCTTTTTGTGAATCTTTCATTATATTGACCGTAAAGGATTCTGCATCCGAAATCGCATGACATGTTCCCGTATTTTTATTAACGCACACCAGCAGCATTGGCGGATCGGCGGAAACGGAACTGACAGCACTTGCCGTAATGCCAAAATCCACTTCATTATTTCTCACGGTGATAATCGAGACACCACTGGCAAAATGTCCAATGACATGTTTGAATTGATCTTGTTCAACTATTGATGCAAGTTCTTTATTCTCCTTCGATACATTCATTAATGAACAGTCCTTTCTTTAAAATATACGGAATAATTCTTAATATGTTCCTTAAATAAAACTATACAGACTCAAAATGTCAGTGTCAACAGAATTTTCAAAAAATTCACTATAATTATGTTGATAATGTTAAAAAAACATGAGATAACATTAATAATGAAGGAAATTTATTCCTATGAATCCAAGACATTGTTATAATTAAATAACATCATTTTTATGGGGGGAAACTTTTGAAACCGAGAGCTGGAATTATTGGACCAAATGACTCTGTCCAACTTATTTCTGAAATTGCAACTGAATATCATGATCGGCTCCAGGTTGTTCCATTTATTTATCAAAACCCTGATGAAGCCGCCGATATAGTACATAAAAATCAACATTTAGTTGATCTATGGATTCTCGCTGGCCCGGCGATTTATAAATCATTTCAGAAGAGCGGTGTCAATCAACCATTTTTTATTCTGAAGTTAGACGGCGCCAGCTTAACAAAGACCTTAGTGGATATTGGTTACAATGATAAGAAAAGCCTTGAAAACATAAGTATTGATATGCTTGCAGAACGTGATGTTTTTGAGACCTACCGTGATCTTGGGATTTCAAGCCAACAGGTTTATATTCAAGAGTACAGTAATGAAACTTCGCTTGATGATCTTCTCTCCTTTCATTTAAAATTATTTAAGGATAAAAAAGTAGAGATTTGTATCACTTGTCTGCGTTCCGTCTATGATCAGCTTTGTCTACATGACATTCCCGCTTATCGGGTAACCCCAACGAGAAGCAACATCCGCGAAACCTTATCAACAGCTGTACAGAAATGGGAAACCATACATTTTAAACAATCGCAAATTGCTGCAATTCTTGTGAAGGTTCAAGGTATGGAGAAAAAAGAAGATCATAATATGGTTTCTTACGATTTACATCGATTAAATTTAGAGATTCAGTCAGCTATTTTACATTTTGCTGAATCGATTTCAGGTTCATTTGTTACAATTGGGACTGGTGTGTTTGTTATTTTTTCAACAAGGGGTTCTTTACAGGAAACCGAGAAACCAATAGGCTCTCTTCTAGAAAAATTAGCGTTAATTACGGACTTACCGGCGAATATAGGCATTGGTTATGGCGATACTGCCCTGACTGCCGAAGAAAACGCACGTCTCGCCTTAAATCATGCACAAAATTATGATTCCTTTTGCGCATTTCTCGTTGATAATAGCGGAACGATTGAAGGCCCATTGAAAGAGCAAGAGGCCATCTCCTTTCAATACCGGACAGAAAATAAGGAAATAAGTGAAAAACTGAAAAAAAGCGGAATCACGATTACAACTTTTAATAAAATTTTATCTGTTCAAAAAAGAATGGGAAATGGTTCAATTACTGCCACTCAAATAGCGGAATGGCTAAAAATGACTCCACGGAACGCCCGGCGCATCCTAACTGGTTTAGTGGAAGAAGGAATTGCCGAAATTATTGGCGAAGAGGCCCCTGCCTCAAAGGGACGGCCGCGAAAAATTTATCGAGTTAGTGATGGATTGGAATTGACGAAAAAATAAAAAATCGCAAAAAAGCAGAAAAAGGAAATTTTCCTTCGCTGCTTTTTTTGACATTTTGTCATTATTATTCTTTTAACCCGTATTGTTCGATTTTTCGATATAAATTTCTCACACTAACCCCTAAGATATCAGCCGCTTTCGTTTTATTCCAAATCACTTGTTTTAACACATGTGCGATATGTTCTTTTTCTACTACCTCTAATGTGCATATTACCCCTTCATTCAATTGCCTTTCCTCCGGTTTATGCCTGGGCAGCAGTAAATCAACTGCTTCAATTCTTCCGCCTCTTGATAATAACAGGCCTCGTTCGATTAAATGGTTGAGCTCCCTAACATTCCCGGGATAATCATAATGTTGTAATGCTACTAAAGCATCGTCTGAAAGGACTTTTTCAGACGATTTCTTTTGCTTGATAAAGTGTTGAATGAGTAAGGGAAGATCCTCCTTCCGATTACGCAGGGGTGGAATCGTTAATTTAACGACATTTAATCGGTAATACAAATCCTCACGAAAGTTTCCCTTTTCTACTTCTATTTCCATATTTCGATTTGTAGCCGCGACAACTCGTACCTTTACCTTTCTCTCTCTCACATCTCCTACACGTCGAAATTCACCAAGTTCGAGAAAACGAAGTAACTTTACTTGCAAGGCTAATGGCATTTCTCCCAATTCATCTAAAAACAATGTCCCGCCATCGGCTGCCTCGACAAGACCCTTCTTTTCTTGGTTTGCCCCTGTAAAGGCGCCTCTGACGTGCCCAAATAATTCACTTTCAAGAAGCTGTTCCGGCAGGGCACCTGAGTTCACTGCGACAAAAGGCTCCTCGGAACGACGACTCCAATAATGCAATGCTTTAGCAAACAGTTCTTTTCCTGTTCCGCTTTCTCCCTCAATTAACACGGGAACCGCACTGTCTGCAATGCGGCGGGTTAAATCGATTACTTCCTTAAAAATCAAACTTTCACCAATTATCATAAACTGATTCTGTTGTTTGATGATTTTTTTCATGCTATCATTTTTGGCTTTTAGTTGCTTATTTTCTTCGGCCTTTTTTATGATTAATTCTAGTTCAGACAGATTATAAGGCTTGGTTAAATAATCGAAGGCCCCTAATTTCATCGCTTCTATTGCTGTTTCAATCGTTCCATGTCCTGTAAGCATAACAATTTCTGTCTCTGAAGCCATTATTTTTGTTTCTTTTAACAACGATATTCCATCCATCTTTGGAAGACGTATATCATAATATAGCAATATCAAAAAAATGCTGCTTTAATAATGCTAGTGCATCCTCAGCAGTTCCGACAGATAGTACTTCATAACCTTTTCGTGAAAGACGTTTCACTAAAAGATTGGCCAAATCTTTTTCATCATCGACAATTAAAAGTTTTGTTCCACCCATGAAAATCTTCCTCCCATTACCTAGTAGAAATCGGTATTTGGACAGTTATTGTCGTTCCTGCGCGCTCTTCACTATCCACTTGGATCTTCCCGCCAAATTCCTCTATAATACCGTAGCATACCGATAATCCAAGACCAGTCCCTTTTCCCACAGGCTTTGTGGTATAAAAGGGGTCAAAGATTTTACCCAACACCTCAGCCGACATACCAAAACCGTCATCGATTACCTGAATACACACCGAATCCTGTTCCACCTTAGCCGAAATAATAAGCTGTCCATCACTATTCATTGCATCCATGGCATTGTTAATTAAATTCACGATTACTTGCATCATTTTTAAACTATCACCGAAAATAACTGGTAATTCAGGCGATAGATTGGTAGTAAGGTTAATTCGCTTCTTTTTTATTGAGGATTCTACTAGATTAATGCTGTTCATAATCGTATCTTTTATATCGATATGAGTAGCCGTCCAATTCGATTTTCTGGAGAAATTCAATAAATTACCAGTTATTCTTTTACATCTTTCGGTATTTTCCTTAATTTTCGTTAAATATAGCGCCATTTCTTCTTCATCTAATTCTGAATCCTTTTGTTCCAAACGGTCAATCAAATCCTCCGCGAATACATTGATCGTTGCGAGAGGGTTGTTTACTTCATGAGCAAAGCTCGATGCCATTAATCCCAATGCACTTAATTTATCTGTTTGGATCATTTTTTCTTCGATTTGCTTTTGCTCTGTTATATCTTCTATCACGATTAAGAATTCTCCCTCCCCTTTCATAGCATGATTTAGTGGAAAAATGCGGTGATTAAACATTCGTTCCTCCCCGTTTACTCCCTTCGTCTTCATAATAGAATTACCGTTTGCATCAAGTTCTGGACAAGTAATGGGACATTCTTCACATGCTTCTTGTTTCCCGCCAAATAATGTGAAACATGGTAAATTGAGATTTTGATGATGAATCCAATTTTGTAACAATGGGTTCTTCCAAGTTACCTGATACTCTTTCGTCACAAGCGCTAAACCGGCTTCAATTCCATTTACTACCACACTAAGTCGTTCTTTTTCTTGTTCAAGCCGGAGTGATTTTTCCTTCAATTTATTACTCATTTCATTAAAAGACTCTGCTAGTTTCCCTAATTCATCCTGACGATTTAATAAAATGAGGGCAGGTTTTCTACCAGCTTTTAAATAATTCATCCCTTTTTCTAGATAGATGATTGGCGTTGTGAAATATAGCCCGGCATAGACACTAATGAGACTAACAATAATCGTTGCGATTGCCGCAACATATAACCCATTTCTAAACAGATGATTGATTGGCTCATACGCTATCGTTGCAGGCTGCTCCATTACCAAAGTCCAGTCTAACCCGCTTATTTCAGTTTGCACTCCAAGTATGTCTGATTTTGCTGAATCCGAGTGTTTTTTCCATAATTGACTGTAATCTTGATGGGCAATTACCTTTCCGTCTTCATCCAACAAGTATAAATAGCTTGAATCCTCCTGCCTAAGTGAAGAAATCTTGCCAATTATTTTTTGCAGCTGAATGACTGCCCCAATTTCTTTTTGTTTTCCGTCCTCGATATACGGAATCATTATTTTCATAATTGGTTGGCCGAATTGATTAAATTCGACCTTTCCATAGGTTCTGTTTTTTATTTGAAAATCTGACCAAAAGGAATCTGAAAACCATTTTTCATTTTGAAGCGGAAGATTCAAATTGTAGCGTGATACCTTCCTTTGGACATATCCTAAATCATCCATTACAACAATTTCCTCTATTGATTCATTTTGTTTTAACAGATCGTAAAAGATATTCTGCTGTTTCCCTTGTTGTTTAAGCGCTGTTGCTAATTGCAATTGCTGGAATGTCTGGTTAAACTCCAATTCGATTTCACTGGAAAGGTTTTGAAGCACTAATTTCTGGTTTGCCAGAATTCTATTTTCCAAATCTGCCTTAACATTTGAATAATAATAGTAACTAATTAACAAAAGCGGGATGATTGACATGATGATTCCAAATACTAACACTTTAATACGAATTGGTTGTGAAGAGAGCAAATTCCGGATTTTCCCACCCATTATTTTACTCCCTCCCTATCCGGTTTCATAAATTCAGCTAAGTTCGTCATTTCACTATTTAATTCAATGCCTAGTTCCTTTTTAACTTTTGTATTAATGAAAAAGTGGATGGAATCCGGTAGTTCAACCGGAAGGTCCGCGGGTGAATTCCCTTGAATAATTCGGCTCACATACCGTGCTGACTGGTACCCTTGATCCCTAAAACTAGACCCATAGCTTGCAAGAATCGAATCCCCCACCTCATTACCGTAAATACCCATTGTGGGAATCTTATTCTCCTTGATTATGTGAGCGATTTTCTCTGTAAGCGATTCCGTGCGAAAGCCTGGCACCAGTAGCAGTGCATCATCATGGTGTAAATTTCGGCTTAAAAAATCGGTAAATGTCGGGTCGCTAACATTTACAGGTATGACTAACAAAGCAAGATTCTTTGAGGCTTCAATCGTATTCTCTAAACCAAGCACACTCACCTTAATTTCTTGATCGTAGAGAACAAAGTATCTTTTTGTTGCAGGAACTAATTGACTCAAAAGCTCCAATCTTTTTCCTGATAATCTAGTATGATAGTTATTTATCCCTGTAAAATTCCCTCCTGGGGAACGGTAATCTTTAATTAATCCAATTTCCTTTGGTGCGGCAACACCGGCAAAAACAACAGGGATTTTCTGATTCTGCTCCTCCATTTGTCCCTTTAACGTTTCGGTTTCAATACCGCCTAGTGTAACAATTAGAGTAGGTTTTTCTTTAATCAGTTCATTTATTTTCTTTTCTAATGTTAATTCGTTATCGTTTGCATTTTTTATAACAAATTCTATTGCATCTTCTTTATATCCAAGGTCATGTAAGCCTTGTTTTAGACCAGTAAGCTTTTCCTCTCTACTCTTTCCCATCATGATAACCCCTACTTTTGTCTGAGGAATAACCCGATGACTAAAATAGTAATTTAATATCACTGATCCGATAATGAGCAAAAGAAGAAAAAAATACCATTTCGTTTTCATTCATTCTAACCCCTTACTTTGAGATGAAACACTATACATACACTATACCGAATAATAACCCTATACTACCTATGAAAAAAGGACATTTATATGAAATTCCGAGGGGAAGTGGGGATCCTGCTAGTAGCCTAAATGAGCAATGAAGTCAGTCCCCCTAGTGCTGTATGGAAAACCACTGGGGGACTGACTCTTTTATGAACATGTTATTGATTTTTACTTTTTAACTCATATGGGACATCTGCTGGTGCATTTCCCAATGGCCAGTCATTTGCTTTCTCGGCAAAATCAGGTCTATCCTTTGAAAGAATAAAACCGGCAAGATCTGCTGCTTGTTGATCAGTTAAACTTCCTTGTTTTACACCGCCCATTTCACCAAGAGGCATATTACGTTTGATGTACCCAGCTGTTGTTGAAATTCGTCCCATGCCAGCTCCAATATTAAAGGACTTTTCTCCCCATAGTGCAGGTCCCGATGTTGGACCAGTTCCAGAACCATCCGCACCGTGGCAAGCCGAACAGGACTGTTGATAAAGCTTTTCTCCATTTGCAAGGTCTGGCGTTGGTACGGTTTGCAGCGAATTTTTAATTATCCATGGACGTTCTTTAATCCCAATCGGTACATTTGTTGAGATATAATTTAGGTATGCAACCATTGCACGCATCTCGTCGCTAGCCGCCTCAAGCGGATGTCCATTCATACTTCTTTTAAAGCAGCCATTGATTCTATCCTCAATAGTTAACACCTTACCGGCACGCGGATTGAAGGTCGGATAGACCGCAGTAACACCTGTTAGCGGTGAAGTTGCGTCGGTTCCAGCTGCACCATGACAGCTCGAACAAGCCAAGTTATTGCCAACATTATTTGGCAGGGCCGTATTCGTTTCATTCATTAACTTATACCCCAATTTAATCGATTCACCTAAAGGACCTTCCGGAACCTTTTCCATGCTTGGTGGTTCATACGTTTTCATTGCGGTTTGTTCCACAGAGGCAGTTTTATTTTGCTGTGGTTCTTCCGATGAAGCCGGATTTTCTGAACCACAACCACTAAGTAAAAATGCAGCGGCTAAAACGGGAATCCCATATCCTTTTTTCAATTTTGCTAGCAATTCCATTTTTTTCACTCCTAGATAAAATTTGTGACTTCAATTAGTTAATATGCAATTTCCATGCCAACTTTTAAAAACTAGGGTTCATAATATTTTTTTTTAAAACTATCAAATCTAGCATGACAAAAAGTCAGAGTATGACAATTTGTCTTACATTCATCACACCAAAAAACTCGGAGTAATTTTTTATGTACAAACTTTTATCAGATAGGGTTTAATGATAGAAAAGGAATTCCAAAAGGAGAAAAGTATTATGAAAAAAACAGCCATTGTTACCGGGTCGTCGAGCGGCTTTGGATTACTGTGTGCCATCGAACTTGCAATAAGCGGCTTTACTGTTATCGCAACAATGCGTGATGTGAAAAAAGCAAAACCCTTGTTAAAAGCAGCTAAAGAAAAAGAGATTGCCGAATTTCTTTCAATACAGCAGTTGGACGTCACTTCACCTGATTCAATTGCTCAATTTTATATAACACTATCAGATTATCCATCAATAGATGTGTTAGTAAACAATGCGGGGTTTGCCCTAGGGGGTTTTAGCGAAGAGTTGTCGATCGAAGAATATCGCAGACAATTTGAAACTAATTTTTTCGGAGTGATTGCAGTAACACAAGCAGTACTTCCATTTATGAGAGCTAATGGGCACGGAAGGATTATTAACATGAGCAGCATAAGCGGCAGAATGGGATTCCCCGGATTATCTGCATATGTTGCTTCTAAGCATGCCCTTGAGGGGTATAGCGAAAGCTTAAGGCTCGAGCTAAAACCGTTTGGGATTGACGTTTCCTTAATCGAGCCGGGCTCTTATCAAACCAATATTTGGGCAAGTGTGGATCAGATGAATATCAATCCTTCCTCCCCCTATTTATCCTATATGGAGAGTATGATGAAAGAAATTGAAGGCGGAAAAGCGGAACATGGCAACCCTATCGATGTCGCGAAACTAGTAGCGCAAATTGCCTCACAAAGAAAAACACCAGATCTCAAGTATCCAATTGGGAAAGGTGTAAAGCAAAATCTGTTTCTAAAAAGTTTCTTGCCGTGGAGATTTATTGAATCGGTGATTTTGAAAAAACTAAAGCAATAATCAATTTTCCTACAAAAAAGCAAAAACTGGGACATCCTTTTTTCAGCAGGAAATTCATATACTCATGATGAATACGTTAATTATCGATTATTAATGTGAGGTTATAGATTGTGAGGGGATTGTCTATGAAATTAGGAAATAAGTTGAAAATTATTCGTGTACCAATACTAACACCCACTTTATTGCCACATACCACCACAAATTGCTATTTAATTGGGAACGAGCAAGAAAGTATTTTAGTTGATGCTGGTTTTGACCAAACGGATACAAAAATTGCTTTACACCGTGAAATTAAGAAAAACGACCTTGCCATTCCAAGGTCGATTATATTAACTCATTCACACCCTGACCACGCCCCGGGGGTACTCCAATTAGTCGATTGGGAGCCAGTTGTTTATTGCCATCGTCAGGAAAAACAAGCCACCATTAAAGCGATTGCTCCATGGAAACAAATATCCTACTTGGAGGATGGAGACAAAATTAGCATTGCTGGCGAAGAAATAATGATCATTCATGCCCCTGGTCATACGGCAGGTCAATTAAATCTTTATATCCCGTCAAAACAAATTCTTCTTGCCGGGGATAACATCGTGGCGGAAGGAACATCATGGATTGGGCCCCCTGATGGTGATATGTCAGACTATATTCAAACACTATCAATGTTAAAACAATTGAAATTAAACAAAATTGGGCCCGGACATGGGGAATGGGTAGAAAATCCCTATGAACATATTGAATTCGTTTTAGAACGTAGATTGTACCGCGAAAATCAAATCAAATCCCTGCTCAAGGACCATGGAAGCTTAACCGTCGGCCATTTGACAAACCTTATTTATGACAAGCTCCCACATCCAAATGTCTTTGAGGTAGCAAAACGAACAACAGAAGCACATCTGATCAAATTAATAAAAGAGGGCTCCGTTACACAACTTGATACCCATTACTCTCTTAAATCAACCAAATAATCACTTACGTTAAATTCGGGCATCTCTAACGGATCGCCATTTAGGTGGTTAATAATCGTTTTCAACGCATGAATCGTCGGCGGCCCCAATAAAATTTCTCCATTGTAGTAGGATGTTAGTGCCTCAGCCGGGGAAATCCATTTCGTGTCACTAATTTCCCTAGCATCAGGTTTTGGGGTTTGTCCTTCAGGCAGTTGAGTTAAGAAAAAACGTGTATCAAATCGAATTCGGCTTCTATTTGGTGTAATAATTTGACCAATATAGGCTAAGTGCTCTAGCTGAAATAGGAGTCCTTCCTTTTTTAACAGTTGTAAAAAAGATAGTTCCCCGCTTATAAGAAGACGGCGGTATTCCAATTCTGTCCTATCATCTAGTTGGACAGGGGAACCGTCTTTTTTCTTGCAAACAAGTACCCCCACTTCTTCGAACAATTCTCGTGCAGCGGCCACATAATGTGCAAGCTCAAATGTATCATTGCGTGCTCCATTTATTAAACCATTCCAATCCTGTATGTCATCTGCCTTGTCTACCGCACCTCCAGGGAAAACATAGTATCCGCCAAAAAACTTCATCGTTTCAGGTCTTTTTGTCATATAGACCCTTGAGAAATGATCCATTAACACAACCGTTGATGCCGGTCTAGGTATAGCACTCATTTTTTACACCCCATTTAATGTTTTGAAAAATAAAAAAATGTATTTCCATTAATATTCAACTTTCTCCTCCCAATTACCTTCCATGTCAAAAGTCTTTATTATTTTCTATTTGTCTTAAAAGGGACTTTTTCGAAAGAATTAGTCCAAAAACATTGTTATAATTAAATAACATCAGTAATGTTGAAAATGTTTAAGCTATAAGACAATTCAGGGTGATTTGGTACGGAAACCTAATGACTAAATGGAATGACGATTGTCTCTGGGGGACGTTTTATGAAAAAAGGTAGTAGAAAAAAGAATATGCTCACTTGTACCATTATCTTTAGCTTGATTACACTTTTATGGATATTACATAGGTTCCTGTCCTTGCCACATTCAGATTCAAGTAACAGATCAACCCAACAATTCCCTCAAAACCATTCAGATGAGTTACTTTCAATTGTAACACCGGAACAATATGGGGCTGATGGGTTTGATCATAAATTGGACACGAATGGACTACAAGAGGCCATTAACAATAGCTCGAAGGTGATATTGAAAAATGGAGCTACATACATAATTGACAAACCACTAACTTCCAATCATGCAATTACCATTACCTCAGAAGATGAAGGAAAAAGTCCCGCGGTAATTTTACAAAAAAATAAGACGAGCGCCTTTATATTTGAGAATAAACCGGTAAACACAACAAATGTGGTCGAGAGAATTTCAAAAAATGATCGTTACGTTGTAGTGGAAAGCACAACTGGAATGAAAAAAGGGGATTTAATCCATTTAAAATCTGATAAGCTTTGGTATTGGGATAATCGAAGTTATTTAACAAAAGGTGGACTATATAAAATTACCATGATTAAAGATCAACAAGTATATCTAGATCGTGAATTAAGTGAAAGTTATACTATCGGGAAAAATGAAAAAGTCACAGCAAAAGCTTATGCAAATCATGAAGTAAATTTAAAGGGAATTTCCTTTACCCATCCAAAGCCCTATGATACAAAAATGGTCATCCTTCAATTTTCAAGCAATGCTACGATCAGTGATGTTACTGTGAGTAATTCAAAACTAACAGGAATATTTTTGAATAAAACCTTTCATTCTACGATTCATGATGTCCGTATGAATCTCTCTGTTACGAAAAATACCGGGTTAGGTTATGGCATCCAGGATTATGGCGGTTCAGGAACGATCATCCAAAATAGTATTTTCAAGAATGTTCGCAGAGGAGTGGATTTTTCAGGAGATACTCCCTCCCGCTATGGGATTGTAACAGACTCCAAGGCATACGGGGCAAAAATGGGGGGACTTGCACCGGGAAACAGCGGATTTGGCACTCATTCGACGGCTGAAACTATTTTATTTGAAAACAATGCTGTTGAAAATTTTGATCAAGCATTTCTCGTAAGAGGTAATGATATTACGATAAAAAATAATCTTCACAGCGGTAAGAGCAACTACTTTTTATCCCTTGGATATGGAAATCATGTCACACTAAAAAATAATGCCTATAAAAGCACCAATAATGAATCGCTAAGAAGTTTTGTATTCATCAAGAATACTTATTTTGGATCTTTAGCGGCCCAGGGGAACACCAACAATGACAATCCAACGTTTATTGCCGGAAATCTCAAACACTTAGAAAAGTTAACATTACAAAAAAAATTATCCATTAATTAAAATGGGAAAGGAGCTGCGACCTCCCTTCCCATTTTACAATTGATACTTCTTTCACATATTTGAACAATGAATTTATCAGCCAGTGAAACTACTGAATTATGTAGTCAATCGACCATTTCGAAAACTTATTGCCAGAAAGATCCTTTACAAATAATTTAATTTTGTACTTACCTTTTTCTGTAGGTGACCATTCTAGAAGCTTTGATTTCGAAAATGGCATATAGTCCACTCTTTTTCCCTCTTTAAATACATACCAGGCATATTGTAACTCTTCCCCTGTTACAATTGCCTCCCATTTAATTGTAGCACCTACATGCTGCGGGCTTTGTAGACTAGGAGTAATATTTTTGATATCCTCATACTTTAAGCAGTCTATCACCTTATATTCAGCCGATTTAATTGAGACTTGCTCTCCTTCTTTATCCCTCGTAAAAGCTTTAATATAGTAGGAACCTGGGTCACTAGGTTCCCACTCTAACACATTAGCTTCATGATATGGGATATAATCGATCCGTTCTCCATTTCGATATATATACCAGGCAAATAGAAGCTCATCTCCCTCAGCATCTAATTCAAATCTTATTCTAGTGTTATTTGTTACTGGGCTCAATTTATCCACTTTTAATAAATTGATCCATGGATATTGTGCAGTTACGCTCAAATAGATCCCTCTCTCTCTATTAGTTTTAGCCCCGAATTTACTAAAGTAGGGGTAAACTCAATTTCATGGGTTTTATTACTAATTTTCTCGCCATTTTGTTTTGATCGAACAAAGTAATGGATTCGATAGCTTCCATGACGAGTGATAGGAAAAACTAATTCAGGATCATCCTGGTACATGACCTTCTCAAGCACTTGATTGTCTAGGATAATATAGAATGCGTATTCAACTTCTTGAAGCTGGTGACAATCAAGTTTAAAGCAAATATGGTTATTTGCGATGGAATAATAATACGTTTTTTGTAAGTGGTCTCTACAAAAAATGACACTTTTCTCAAAGTCTATTCCAAAAAGCTGATATAAAACCTTTTGTAAAAAATATGGAAAGTGCTTGGCGATTTGGCTATGATTTTTAATTTCATTGTTGATCTGAACGTGACCTTTAATCCCTTTCTGATCCAATAAATCCAAAAATGGTTTGATGTGTACGTTGAATTGACTATCATTTTCACTGGATAATAGGTGTAACTCCGAAACAATTTCCTTATCCAATTGTTCAAAGATGATACTGTCTAATTTTTGTATCGATTCTCTAGAAGGATGACATTCGCCAAATATATAGGCTGCAGTATCTTTTGCAGAATTCAACACATAATCAGCAATTTTGGTTTGCGGAGCACCGGCAATGATATGACCATAATGGTATTTAAGACCAAAATATAAGGCTGCGGAACCGCCTTTAGAGGATCCGGCTGTAATGACATTATTCTGGCTGATCATATATTTCCTGGTAAAAAAACTAATTAATGAGTTTACACAAGTCTCTACCTCAAAATCCATATTTGCCCCTAAGTAATAGCAGCCCCTTGGCCCAAAATTGTCAAGAATATACAAACGGTGACAATCAATATGCTGTAAGGAACGAATGTAATTGTAGCTATACTTGATATCTGCCTTTTCAGGTGAAAATGCAGAGAAAACTACAACCAAATAATCTTTGTTCGCTTTACCTTCTGAAAAAACATACTTAATAGGCAGATTGCTTTTATATGTATGCTCGATTATTTGCAACGAAAATCTCAACACCTTTCGTTAAATTTCATGCTAATGGTATCAAGACTTTACTAGAAGTTATGCCTCTAATGCTTGAACCGCTTCTGCAGACTTTATTTGATAAATTTCATGATACGCTTTTGCTAATTGATCCCAGGCTCGATTCTTGACGACCCACTTTCTCCCCTGCTTAGCTAAATGCTTATTGTTTTCTACTTGCTGAAGGCATTCTACTAATGATGAAACGTCCTCTGCTTTGAATACCAGACCGGTTTCACCATCTATCACCATTTCCCGTAATGCCGGAATATCACTTACTAACACTAGTTTCCCCATAGCCATGGCTTCGAACGGCTTAAGAGGCGTCACCAGCTGACATACCTTTGCCTTTGTACGCGGGAAGGGAAAAACATCAATAACCGAATAGTATTCTTTTACTTCATCATGAGGAATTCTTCCAACAAATATAATCTCCTCTTCTAATTGAAGTTCCCGGGCTAATTGTTTAAGCTCCGGCAGTGCCTTTCCATCTCCTACTAACAGAAATGAAAAAGGTATTTTCATCTTCTTTAGCACTAACAATGCCTTCATCAAATAATCAAGGCCTTCATAATGTGTAACCGACCCGATAAAACCAATGACTAACTTATTTTCTAAGTCATACTTTTTTTGAAGTTCTGAATTAGGCAGCTGCGGCTTAAACTTCTTTACGTCTACTCCATTTGGAACAAAGTAGATTTTTTCTTCTGGAATCCCTTTATTAATCAGATGTTCCTTTAAACTCTTACTAATTGCCACAACTCGATCCGCAGTTTGGCAGCATATTAACTCGTACTTTTCATGCAATAAATAGCGTTCTGAATTTTCAAAACCAGTTATCTTTGTTGCCTGTGTATCATGCCAAAGCCCTCTTACCTCATACACAGAAGGAATATGATATTTTTGCGCCACTTTTAAGGCCGGCAAGGCATTTTGAAAATTAGAAGCTGCATGGACCATTGCAGGTTTTATTTGCCGTAAGACACGAGCAAATTGATCGGCATAAGTCCGAAAATAGTCACTCATTGGAACTTCATTGATTTTAGAACCGTTTACATCCATTAGACGATAATGTTCAATGCCATTAAGATTTTCTCGTTGGATGCTTTCTACAACCTCCGAATCAAAAGAATAACCTAATTTTGTAATCACAACTGGATGCAAATCTGAATACTTTTGATGTTCAACTATTTCCGAACTTCTAATCGTATAGCCGTTCACTTCCGGTAGTGATTTATTCAACACATGAACAATTGTCTTTCCTTTATCAATGGTTTTACTCTTTCTAGACCAATTCCACTCGTTTTTTTGTAACAAGTATTCATCTAACGCCATCTCATATTCCTTTTTAAAAATGCGATGGGGAGCCAATTTTTTAAGTTTCTTGATAAAATAATATCTTTGCGAAACATTCCCGAGTCGATGGTGACTGGCAATTAATCTCCTAAGTACTACCTCATGTTTTGGACTAATATGATAAGCCTTTTCACCAAACATGATGGCAAGCTCATTTAATTGATGTTCATGGCAATACTTCGCAATATATAACAATAATTTTAACTGCTTGTCTTGTGGAAAAGGATGAATAAAATGGTCTATGTGTTCCAGCTCATTTCTCTGTAAATACCACCGCACCTCAAGACAATCCCATTTATGCTTTCCTTTTAAATTACGAGATAAAATCTTAAAAGCCTTCTCATTAAAAGGCAATGGCTTTGAAGACTGGACAAAAGGATCAATTAATTTCATTAGCAAGTTTTTATAAATTGGTTCAGGTAAGCTCTCACCATACACGACAATACTTGAAAAATCCTCTTCTTTTCCTAATAAGGATCGGCCATCATATAATTCATGAAACCCACGGCAATTCGTAAGGAGATAAAGCGCGTCTTTACTGGTTAACGGAAGAAAACCCTCATCGATCATTAGGTTTAAGTCATGAAGATATTTCTTTTTAAGTCCGATTTCTTGTAACGATTCAATCAATGTGTGATAGATAAGAGGCGAACGGTCTCCTTCTTTAAAAGCTTTTAACACCAGCTTTAAAGCCGGTTCCGCCTTCATATCTTTTAATGTTAGGGCCAATGTTGGCGACCCATCCCATGAATCGCCGCTTCTTTCCATTTCTTTATACTTTTCTATTAAATCCTTGAAATAAGATGATCCGTCGTCAAAAAGCTCAGATAATTGCCGTGCCTTGAATGCCCCGTGTTTTCGAAATGAATATTGGATTAAAAAGTGTTTTTGTTTAGTATCTAATACAGAGCCTGCTGCTATTTCTTTACTAAATTGAATTAACTCTTCAATATTCCTAGCGTTATAAAGGGTGTTGCTTTTTAAAAAATGTATTTCTGTATTTTGATCATCGAGCTCTTTTAATTCCATCCATGCCTGATTATATAAACCTAGGTTTCTCCAAGCATAGGCCGCTAAGTATTTCCTATGGTTTACCTCCAAACGGTTACAATGGCTTACATGACCGAGAAAACTCCTTTGCTTTCCTAAACGGCAGGAAACGCGCAGTAAATATTTCCCCCCAGCTAGCCTATTTTTTTTACCTACACACAAATTAAACATAACTTTCTGCACAGGCTGTGGTCCGATATACAATGTAACAGCATAACAAGCAGCCAGAAAAGCTTTCATCATGAAAGATCACTTCCGCATTCAACTAAATTCTTCACTCTATTCACTTACTTAGTAACATCCAAATACCCGAAAGAATCGATACAACTAATAATAATCCCGTTTGGACATAAAATCCCCAGCCGTTTTTCTCTGCTTTTCTGCTGACGTCCAAATCCTTATTGAATTGTTCTGTTAACAACGTTTTTTTATACTGTTTTTTCTCCGAAGAACTTAATTCATTAAACCACTTTATAAATGAACCGTATTGACGAAGAACCGCCATTGTCTTATCAAACTGTTTAACCTCACCGAAATGAAGCCAAAGAACGCGATCACATAATGAACGAAGTTGTGAAATCGAATGGCTAATGAAAAAGATCGTTTTTCCATTAGCTTTCAATTCATTCATTTTTAGCAGACATTTTTCATAAAAGGTTTGATCTCCTACTGATAAGGCTTCATCAACTATCAGAATATCTGGATTTAAATGAACCGAAATGGCAAAGCCTAAACGAGATTTCATCCCGCTTGAATAGTTTTTAATTGGCTGTTCGATAAAAGTACCAATATCGGCAAACTCGATAATAGCGGAGCTGATTTTATCAATTTCCGTTTTTTTTAAACCGTTCATCAAACACTTTAATTGGATGTTTTCACTTCCTGACAGCTGGTTATTTAATCCTGCTGAAATCGCAATAAGGGACGAATCACCATTGATGTCAATGTTACCGGAAGTTGGTGGCATGACTTGTGCCAACAAGTTAGCAAGCGTCGATTTCCCGGAACCGTTTATCCCTATAACGCCTATTGTTTCTCCTGGAAATACTTCAAAGGTTATATTTTTCAATGCATAAAATGCTTGTTTTCCGTGTTTATTCCCAATCAAGTCGATAAGTTTATCCCGTTTTCTTCTATATAAATAATATGTTTTTGTCACGGTTGAACAGCTTATTATTGGTTTCATGATGTTTCCACCGTCCTACAAATAATCGATAAATTTACTTCTGAATTTAAGATGGATAAAGGAACCGATAAACAAGATCAATAATGTAGTCGACCAAAAGTAAAGACCAAATAGTTTATCCGTATAAAACCATCCCTGGCGTAAAAATGTGAATCTAAACCCCTCAATTAAATAGGTAAATGGATTTAATTTTAATAATACTTGATAACTATGTGGTAAATGACTTGGATCCCAGAAAATGGGGGTGATAAAAAATATGAGTCTCATCGCATTTTGCAGTATGAGTTGAAAATCACGAAAAATAATCGAAATCGTCGACCCTAATAGGGTAAAGGAAAATAGGAACGCTAAAGCACATAGCAAATAATAAGGTAATTGAAGCAAATATATTCCCGGGCTAAACCCATTAGCGAGTAAAATAACAAGTAAAACGACTAACATGATGAGAAAGTTTCGAAAATGACTAATAATACTTACACCAGGCAGGACACTGGTTGGAAATTTCATTTTTGATACGAGATTCACTTTTGCGTATACACTATTACATCCCTGGATAACGGCAGGGCTGATAAAAAGCCACGGGATCAGCCCTGCCATTAACCAAACGAAATAGGGTATATCGTTTATTGGAGCACCTTGTCTTATACCAATGCCAAATACAAACCAATAGACCATAATTTTTAGGATAGGGGTAATGATCTCCCAAATAATCCCCAAATTGTGCATTCGATACTTACTCTTGATATCGTAAGAAGCAAGCGAAAAGACAAGATGAAAGTTTTGAATCAACTCTTTCAAAACTTGCAGGACAAATCTCATGCCATAACTGCAACCTTTTGTGTATATTCATAAAGATTTCCAAAAGTAATATATTCAACTTCACCATCTAACTTTTGCACACAATTTCTCGTATCAAAGATCCGTTTATGGGCCATCCCGCTAAATTTGTCCCCATTCAAGTACTTAAATTCATGATGATCCGTTAAAATGACCACAAGATCAGATTGATCAACTGCTTCTTCCATATCCGAAATTACTAGATGGTGGTTGACATGCGGGTCAAACGTCCGAATCTCATAAATCCCTTGCTGCTTTAACATCTCGAAGATTTCCATTGCCGGACTTTCGCGAATATCATCGACATTTCCTTTATACGTCAATCCAAATATCGTCACAACTTTACCATTGACTCTTTCCATTAACGTGTTAATATTTTCAACCACAAAATCAGGCATGGACGTATTAATCGATCTTGATAAGTTAATTAATTTTGCCGTTTCCGGTGCTTTGGCAACAATAAAATAAGGATCTACTGCAAGACAATGCCCGCCAACTCCCGGTCCTGGAATATGTAAGTTCACCCTTGGATGTTTGTTAGCCATCTGAATTACATCCAGAGCATTGATTTCTAATTCATTACAAACCTTAGCCAATTCATTGGCTAATGCAATATTTACATCTCTAAAGGTATTCTCCATGAGCTTAGACATTTCTGCCGTTTTCGCATTCGTTTTAATTATTTCACCTTTAACAAACGTTTCGTAAACTCTGGCACCAGCTTCTGTACACGCAGGTGTAACCCCGCCGACAATCCGATTGTTATAAACTAACTCATGAAGAATTTGACCAGGTAATACCCGTTCAGGACAATGAACTAAATAGAGATCCTTTCCCACTGTGAAACCTGCCTTTTCAATTAAAGGCTTTACATCATCGACCATACTTCTTGGCGCAATCGTCGACTCAATAATGAGGACATTGCCCTTTTCAAGGTAGGGAATAACCGTGCGAACGGCAGAACATACAAACGATAAATCACATGATTTATATTCGTCATGGTGGTTTGGCGTCGGCACCGAAATAATATAGGCATCCGCTTTTTCAGGGTTTAATGAAGCACGAAACGTCTTTTTTTCAATTACCTCAGTTAAAGCTTCTTGTAAACCTGGCTCTTCAATATGGATTTTACCGGCATTTAATGCTTCAACCACTTTCACATTTACATCCACGCCAACGACTTCTACATCGTGTTTCGCAAACATGATAGAAGTAGGTAATCCAATATATCCTAATCCAATCGTACAAACTTTCATCCTATTCCCCTGCTTTCATTTCGTAATGTAATGAATATGATCAATTCTTTTAAGCTAGCTATTTCTTCGTGCATGAATATACATTTAGGAAGTTTACTTTTTCATTCGTCCAATTGTATTTTTCTTTCGCAGCAGCACACCTGATTTTCATATTTTGATATTCTACATCAGAACCTAGTAAATAATTGACTCCTGCAGCAATAGACAACGGATCATGTGAATCAATGCACAATCCTACACCTTCTCCCTCGACAACCTTTTTTATTTCCGGAAATGAGCATCCTATTATTGGGACTCCGCTCATAATATACTCAAATAACTTATTGGAGGAGGCCGAATAATGATTGAAACAAACGTTATTTAGCACTTGAAATCCGAGATAGGCATTTCTAGTATATTTAGGCAATTCAGTAAGAGGAACCTTTGGAATGAATTTCACTCTGTGATGTAAATCCATTTGATCGACCATTCTTTTCAAATCAGCTTTGAGTCTTCCATCTCCTATGAAAACAAGCGTACCTTCTTTAAAAAGCGGTGCAGCTTGTATTAACTTTTCTAACCCTCGACCTGTCTGAATGCCGCCTTGGTATAGTAAAATTTTTTCGTTTTCAGCTAACCCAAGCTGTTGTTGCAAGAACGGGTGGTCATTTCCATCTTCACGTTGAATTTCCGGGTAGTTATAAACGACATAGGGATAAAAGCCATAAAGTTCTTCATTGAATTTTGCTCTCGTATGATTTTCAACAATCATGGCATCAATGCGTTTAATCAATACCGCCTCTAAGAATCCATAAATTCTGCTATCATAACCGGTTCGACTCGTTTGAACTTCGTGAGAATCATATATGAAGGTTCGTTTTTTTATTCTTACCTTCGAACAGATGAACCCCTGCAGCAGCGTATTCAAATCATTAGAATGATAAATATCATAATTTTTCCATAGTCCCCTGCTGATCATCCGTAGAAAGATCGTACCTCTAATCCAAATCACTCGCGTCTTTGTTTTCCGTAACAGGAAAAGGAGAACTGACACTGGAATCAAAACTGCTGGAAAACTCAATAATAAATAAATCCATATGAACAGTCCTACTATTTTGAATTTTGAGAGCATCCTGTAGGCCCCTTGTAGATGTAAAAGTAAATCAGGATACCTTTTCACGCGATAAACTTTAAAATTGGGATTTATTTCTTCGTAATAAGGAAGTTCTTTATGATTTGGGTCAGCTATACAGATGAGGTCAACCATATGATTGGTTTGGGATAAAGCCGTACATTCTCTTAGTACTCTCGCATCATTTGTAAAATGATTCCAAACAAACATACATACCCGTTTTCTCATCCCATTTACCCCTTATCTACTTCTTTATGTGCTTGGACTTGAGATTCAATAATCCTCACCAATGTTTTTATATTGTTTTCCCAAATAAAATTTACCTTTACATAATTCCTGGCATTCTCCGATAGCCGTTCACGTAAGTCAGGGTGTTCGAAAATTTCGAGAATATAGTTTACCATCTCATTTGGGTTATGGGCATCGGATATTAAACCTGCTTTTTCCCCGCAAATGATATCCCGCGAATAACCGGATACAGAACCCACTATAGGAGTTCCGCAAGTCATATAATCGATGATCTTTCCTGGCAAAACCATTTCAAAAACTTCTTTGTTCGTTAAGGCAACTAGTCCAACCTGATAACCGGAAATGAGCTGCAAGCATTCTTTTCTGGTTCTAGGAGTGAGAAAGCGGACATAGTTCAGATTTTCCTGTTTTACAAATTGATAAAATTCCTTCTTTTTCATTCCAAAGCCAATGAAATCGGTTGTAATCTTCTGATCATTTAACATTTTTGAAAGTTCTTTAAATAACTGAACATCTTGCGCCAACCCAATATTTCCAGCATAAACAACTTTATTTTTTTTCTGCTTTGCTGATTCCATCTCCAATTCTGAGTGCCTGACACCATTTGGAATAAACGTTATTTTTTGTTTAGGTATACCAGCATGGTCCACAATATAATCAATATAGGCCTTGCTATTTACAATGATGGAATCCGCATACTGATACATGATCTTTTCCAGTTTTTTTACTAAAAAAATGACAAATGGTTGATGAAACACCCCTACTCCTTTTAACGACTCCGGCCATAAATCCCTAATATCTAACAGTAACTTACATCTTAGAGTTAATTTTGCGAACAGTCCGGCAATGCCCACAAAGATCGGCGGTGTTGTTACAAAAATAACATCATATTTTCGCTTATTAAATAAGATAAAAATCAGCATTCGAATGGTAATTTCTAAATAATAAATCAGTCGGTTAAAAATGCTTTGCGAATATTTATTATTCGTTATTTTGATTCGCTTGATTGTTTCAGTCTCATGATTCAGTGCTTCATCATCCCAAAACTTTTCATCTTCATACATTTTCTTATTAGGGTAAGATGGTTCGGTGGTCAGAACAGAAACGGTATATCCTTCTTTTTTTAAAAGTTGATAAATATTCTTCGAACGATTTGCAGCACTTCCAATCTCAGGATAAAAGTTCTGTGAAATGATCAAGATTTTTTTTGACATATCTACCCCTCACAACGTTTATTTTTTGCAAGGAGCAAAATTATTCCCGAATTAAAATTCTAACTAAACTGATTAGTTTAATGGGTTTTCTGAGTGAAAATAGCCTTTTTTTCGAAATAAGATTAACTATGAATTACTCCCAAAGTCTTGCGGTCTTTTATCTGAAACATGAAAAGAATATTTAATCGCTTCTACTATTCTCCGGGAAGCCTTACCATCACCGTATGGATTCGATGCTTGAGCCATAAATTGATAGACGTCCTCGTCAGTTAATAGCTGTTTCATGAGTGAATAAATTGTTTGTTGATCTGTCCCAGCAAGCTTTAATGTCCCGGCATCAATCCCCTCAGGCCGCTCGGTAGTATCACGTAAAACAAGTACAGGGGTTCCTACTGATGGAGCTTCTTCCTGAACACCACCAGAATCGGTTAAAATGAAATAGGCGCGATTCATAAAGTTATGGAAATCCACGACCCCCAACGGCTCGATCAGATGAACCCGGGAATTATTTCCGAAAATATCACTCGCTGCTTCACGAACAAGTGGGTTCAAGTGAACCGGATAGACAACTTGGACATCATCATGTTCCTCCACAATTTGCTTGATCGCATTAAACATATTTCGCATTGGTTCACCCAGATTTTCTCGCCGATGTGCTGTTAATAAGATCATTTTGTCCGCATCTAACTTTGTTAACAATGGATGTTGATATTCTTTTGTCACCGTTGTTTTAAGAGCATCAATGGCGGTATTACCGGTTATAAAGATAGATTCTTTCTTTTTATTTTCTGCTAATAGGTTATCAGCAGATTTAATCGTTGGTGCAAAATGGAAATCAGCAATCACTCCTGTCAATTGTCGATTCATTTCCTCAGGAAACGGAGAGTACTTCTTCCAGGTCCGTAATCCCGCCTCCACATGCCCTACTTGCACTTGATTATAAAACGCCGCAAGACTCGCAGCAAAAGTGGTGGTGGTATCCCCATGAACAAGTATAAGGTCTGGTTTTACTTTTTTGATGATTTCATCAAGGCCGATTAGGGCACTGGTGGTAATATCGGTTAGCGTTTGTCTGCTTTTCATAATGTTTAAATCATAATCCGGGGTTACCCCGAAGACGTCCAATACTTGATCTAACATTTCTCGATGTTGGCCAGTAACAGTAACAAACGGCTGTATTTCTTTATGTTTTTTGAGTTCAAGTACTAACGGAGCCATTTTAATCGCTTCTGGTCGTGTACCAAATACGGTCATTACTTTTAATTTTCCCATAAACATTCCCTTTCCTTTTTGCCAATTCTTCACCAAATATCAATTTCGTTTAATCAATTTACAAAATGTGGTAAATTATCATCAACTGCATTAACATTCTATTTCTCTGTTTCAAGTAACCCAAATGATGTAGGTTCGTGTCGCTTTATAAATATTTTGTCAATCTGAATCTTGTTGGTTTCTATTAAACAACTTTTGATTCGAAATTTGAACCTTTTTCATCTAAATTGGTATGAATTCCTTACTAAAAACTGATCCTGCCTCATCCTCGCTGTTAAGAAAGTTGCATTAGTCAAACTTCCTCCCTATCTGCGTTTGCCATAAGAAGAAAATGGCAGGGGTCTTGGAGATTTTTTATGCATTGACTGCAATTTTTTTACAATCATCCCCTTCATTAACACGCCTATAATCCCCCTTTCTAAAGGCTTTTGACTGTAAATACCCTTAGTGGGTAAAAGAAATTACTGGGAAAAAGGTGTCGTTATTTCGCCAACAACATAATGTCAATCCACACTGACCATATTCCCTAATTTTTATTAACAAGCATTTTATCAAAGGTAAAATTAACCATCATTATAAAAAGTGGTGTATGATTAAAAGGTATCATCAATTAGTCAGATTCTAACAAATTAACATCTGAATCTTACTATTATTTAATGAAATGGGAGGTCTATATGCTAAGTCAATCATTAATTGAAGACGTACTGACAGCAGCTTTATCAACCGGCGGGGATTTTTCGGAGATTTTCGTTGAGGATCGGTTTACCAATAATTTTACATTGCAAAGTGGCAAAATTGAAACCTGTCTCTCCGGACGTGATTTTGGGATTGGCATTCGTGTGTTTAAAGGATTGCAGAGCACCTATGCCTATACAACAGACCACAGCAAGGAAGGTCTTCTTAAAGCAGCCAACAATGCAGCACAAGCCATTAACGGCAAAACAATTATTCAACTGTCCCCTCTTGTACAAGAATCATTTGACACCATTCATCCCATTCAACTTTTGCCGCAAGAGGTGGATAAATCCCGCAAAGCCGTCATTATGAAACATGCTTTTGATACAGCCAAAAACTATCATTCTAGTATCTCACAGGTGACTGTCCGGTATATGGATGAAGAACAAAATGTGCTAATTGCCAATTCAGAAGGGAAATTGATCGAGGACAAACGCGTTCGCTCAAGACTGGCGATTCAGGCTGTAGCAATGCGTGACAATCAAATGGAAACAGGCTTCTATGGACCCGGCGCCCACCAAGGCTTTGAGTTCTTTGAAAATATAAATCTGGATCATTATGCCACGGAAGCCGCCCGAATTGCTGTGACGATGCTGGATGCCAGTCCATGTCCGAGCGGAAAATTCCCTGTCATTATCGATAATGAATTCGGCGGGGTAATTTTTCATGAAGCTTGTGGACATGGATTGGAGGCTACCGCCGTTGCGAAAAACAACTCTGTATTTGCGAATCGCATTGGGGAAAAGGTCGCACCATCCATTGTTACATATATCGATGATGGTACGATTCAAAATGAATGGGGTTCCATCAATATAGACGATGAAGGCGAAAATGCACGGAAAAATGTTCTCATCGAAAATGGTATTCTAAAAGGCTATTTAATTGATAAATTTAATTCTCGCAGAATGGGGTTGGAATCAACCGGTTCAGGCAGGAGACAATCCTTCCGCTTTGCTCCAACATCAAGGATGACGAATACGTATATTGCCCCTGGAAAATCAACACCTGAAGAAATCATTGCTAATACCGAACATGGAATTTATACCAAATATATGGGCGGCGGCCAGGTTAACCCAGCTACAGGTGATTATAACTTTGCGGTCATGGAAGCATATGAAGTAAAGAACGGTAAGCTCGGAAAACCGTTAAAAGGCGCTACTTTAATCGGTAATGGACCTAAAACCTTGCAGCTTGTCGATATGGTTGGGAATAATTTAGGACACGGTGCCGGGATGTGCGGTTCACTAAGTGGAAGTATTCCAGTTAACGTCGGTCAGCCAATGATCCGTGTCAGCGAAATTACTGTCGGTGGGACGAAGGGGGAATAAAAAATGACGATACAAGAATTTCAAGCAAAACTATTTAGTGCAGCTGAAAGCAGCGGTTTTACCGATGTCGAAATGTATTTTGAGAAGAAAGAAGTTTTTGGCTGCCAAGTATACAAAGGCGAAATTGATCAATATGAAATTGCCGAAGACGGCGGCATTTCCTTCCGCGGAAACATTAATGGGAAAATGGGTTATGCCTATTCTGAAAAAATCGATGAGGCCTCCATCCCCTTCTTATTAGAAAACGCAAAAGAAAATACGACGATAATGCATGATGAAGATATTGAAGAAATCTTTGCCGGCAGCCGGCAGTATGAGCAAGGAAACTTTTTCTCAACAGCTTTAAATGAAGTCACCACCCCTGAAAAAATACAATTTATCAAGGATGTTGAACGTGAATTACTGGCATTGGATCCTAGAATCGTCGCGACCGACTATTGCATGATTCGGACTGAATCGGTCTCGAGAAATTTGTCAAATAATAAAGGGTTAACATTAACGGATCAAATGAATTATTTGTATGTCCTTGTAGAAGCAATTGTTAAAGACGGCGAGGAAACGAAAACATCGTTTGAATTTAAAGTGACAAAAGACTTCTATCGCTTGGATGCAAAGGAAATTGCTCAAAAAGCTGCGGAAGAGGCACTATCACAATTAGGGTCAAGAAATATTGATAGTAAAGACTATCCGGTTTTATTAAGAAATGATGCTGCAGCAAGTCTTTTGGCAACATATGTTTCAAATTTTTCAGCTGAAAACACGCAAGCAGGTATCTCTTCCTTAAAGGATAAGCTTGGAAAGCAAATTGCCGGAGGAAAAATTACGATTGTTGATGATCCATTCCTTGAGGATGGTCTTGCATCCAGGACTTTTGATAGTGAAGGTGTTGCGACCAAGAAACTTACTTTAGTTGAGACCGGTGTCTTACAATCCTTGCTTCATAATCAAAAAACAGCGAAAAAAGAGCAAACGGAAACGACTGGGCATGCACATAAAGATTCCTATAAAAGTGCTGTCAAGGTCGGTCCATCCAACCTTTTTATCGAACCATCTTCGATTTCGTTTGAAGATTTGCTTAGTAGTATGAACGAAGGCATTTTAATTACGGATCTATCAGGCTTGCATTCCGGGGCAAATACGGTTTCAGGGGACTTTTCAGTTGCTGCCAATGGTTATTATATTGCTGATGGTAAGGTGCAATTTCCGGTTAACTTAATGACCATCGCAGGTAATTTTTATCAATTATTGCAAAATGTCGAGGAAATTGGCTCTGATTTAACATTCCCGCTATCACCGATTGGCTCTCCTTCGGTTTTAGTTAAATCATTGGCGGTTACGGTAGAGTAAAACTGGGTTAATGAACCAATTCCAATAATACGATTTCCATATGCTGGCACGAACATATAAATATAAAAAGGGCCTTCAATATAATGAAGGTCTTTTATATTGATATGGAGAGTAGGAAATTGAATGCCAAGCGGTATGCATCAAGTTGAGGTAGGGGTACCAATTAATAAGGTTTGGAATTTTATAAAGGATATGGATAACTGGGCTCCACTTATTCCTGGATATATTCATCATCAGAAATTTACTAAACGTCAGTCTACCTGGGAATTTTATAGTGATATTGGCATTTTAAAGAAAAAGGTTAGTCTGATGATCAATATAAAAGAATGGAATGAACCAACAAAGGTTTCCTTTACTTTACAGGGGGTAAATGAGAAATTTTCAGGCGGAGGATATTATCTGGCAGAAGCGATTGATAAAAATAAAACTAGGATGACAGGCTTTCTCGATATGACTGCCGAAGGTCCAATGGGTTTTATGATTAATGGAGTATTAAATTCTTATATCCCTAAAATAACGGAGGAAATGGTCATCGCCATCTCCACAAAATTGGAAGAGCTAAATAGATTTTAATGTTGCCTCTAAATCACAAAAAAAAATTTCTTTTCTTTTTAGAATGGGCAGAGCCAAAAAATAATTTTTGGCACTGCCTCTCACATGCTAATTAAACACACTTTTAATATGTTTTGTATAATATTGAACGAAGGATTCAAATACATTAAGATAGATCGGGAAAATTAACTTGAATTAAAATGAATTATCTGGTATATTAGCAATCAATTAAATACTTTCTTACTTCAAAACCTTTTGAAGTGAGGATAGAGGCGCAAAGACCATTAGTACACAATTTGAGGATAATGAGATCCGGCGATGATTGTGGAAAGGGGAATTTGCCGAAGCTTCAATGAAACTCATTCGACTTGAAGCTGGTTCTGCTGTTGAATAAGCACAGAATTGTCATATAGGAAACTATATGGAGGGCTATCTCACGCATAGGAACTTATTTTTATTATGTTTCTAAAGCAGCAGCGAACCCTCGTTGTTGCTTTTTTGCGTCGATTTGGAATTGGTTTCAACCCCTCTAATTTTATAAAAAATGATATAAAGGGTGAGCTTGATGAATTTTGGCCAAGTATTAACTGCAATGGTGACGCCATTTGATCAAAATGGTGAAGTTGATTTTGATGCTACAAAAGAATTAGTTAACTATTTAATTGCGAATGGGTCTGATGGATTAGTCGTTGCAGGTACAACGGGTGAGTCCCCTACCTTAACAAACGAAGAAAAGGTCGCTTTATTTAAATATGTTGTAGAGGTTGTTGACGGTAGAGTACCTGTCATCGCCGGAACGGGCTCCAATAATACGAGAGCCTCGATTAGCTTAACTAAGCAAGCTGAGGAAGCGGGCGTTGATGGAATTATGCTTGTTGTTCCCTATTATAACAAGCCATCTCAAGAAGGTTTATTCCAACACTTTAAAGCCATTTCAGAATCAACCATCTTACCGGTAATGCTATATAATATACCTGGACGAAGTGTGATCAACATGTCTGTTGATACGATTGTTCGTCTCTCAATGATCGATAATATCGTCGCGATAAAAGAAGCAAGCGGCAATTTAGATGCGATGGCAGAAATTATTAGCCAAACACCAGATGATTTTTCGTTGTACAGTGGTGATGACGGCTTAACATTACCGGTTTTAGCGATTGGCGGAGCAGGAGTCATTTCAGTCGCATCCCATGTCATCGGAAACGAAATGCAGGAAATGGTCAATAGCTTTAAAAACGGCCATCTAAAAGATGCAGCCTCAGCGCATCGCAGCCTCCTCCCAATCATGAAAGCTTTATTTGCTGCACCTAATCCAACACCGGTAAAAGCCGCTTTAAACATGGCCGGAATCAATGTGGGCGGTGTTCGTTTACCAATGGTACCATTAACAATTGGCGAAGAATTAGCACTAAAAGAAATTCTACCAGTTAGTGTCATTGAAAGATAAAACCACAAAAGCTGCCTATCTCCAAAATCGATAGGCAGCTATTTTATTTATTCCTCTTTGCAATTAGATGTCGTTACACACCTTTATATGCTAATCGATAAATCTCAGCTAATTCCGTTACTAACGGAAGCTTTGGATTGGCAGTCGTACATTGGTCTTCAAAGGCACGATCGGCTAGGAAATCAACTTTGCTTTCGAATTCAGCTTGATCAATTTGATTTGCTGCTAAGCTCATTGGGACTTCCAGTTCTTTAGCCAATTGAATGATGGCCTGAACGAGACTTTCTACACCTTCCTCAGTCGTTTTTGCAGGTAAACCTAATGTTCTGGCAATTTCAGCATAACGTTTGTCGGCTTTAAAATGGTTATACTTTGGAAATGCAGTAAACTTCTTTGGTTTTGTCGCATTATAACGAATAACATGCGGCATGAGAACGGCATTTGCACGTCCATGTGCGATATGGAATTCTGCTCCTAATTTATGTGCAAGACTATGGTTAATACCTAAAAAGGCATTAGCAAAGGCCATACCGGCAATCGTTGAGGCATTATGAACCTTTTCACGTGCCTCTTCGTCACTGCTATTTTTGTAGGCTCTTGGCAAGTATTCAAATACGAGCTGAATAGCCTTCATCGCAAGTCCGTCCGTAAAATCATTGGCCATACAGGAAACGTAGGCTTCAATCGCATGTGTCAATACGTCTAAACCTGTATCCGCTGTAATATGTTTCGGTACCGTCATGACGAATTGCGGATCAATAATCGCCACATCCGGTGTCAATTCATAATCAGCGAGCGGATATTTAATATTCGCCTCTTTATCGGTAATAACCGAGAAAGACGTCACTTCTGATCCCGTCCCAGAGGTCGTCGGAATCGCAACAAATTGCGCCCTTGATCCAAGATGAGGATATTTTACGATCCGTTTGCGAATATCGAGGAATTTTTGTTTTAATCCAAAGAATTCCGCATCAGGATACTCGTAGAACAACCACATTCCTTTGGCCGCATCCATTGCCGAACCGCCGCCAAGGGCAATAATCACATCCGGCTGGAATTTAGCCATCATTTCTGCACCTTTCATCACCGTCTCAATGGATGGATCTGGTTCCACCTCTGAAAAGATTTCGCAGTGGACATAATCTGGACGCTTCCGTAAATAATAAAGAACTTTATCTACATAGCCTAATTTCACCATTCCAGGGTCAGTGACAATGAACGCTTTTGAGATTTTCGGCATTTTCGCTAAATATTGAGTAGAATTCTTCTCAAAATAAATTTTAGACGGCACTTTAAACCATTGCATATTAATATTCCTTCTGGCCACTTTTTTAATATTGATTAAATGAATCGCACCAACGTTGGTGGATACAGAGTTTCCGCCATACGAACCGCAGCCAAGTGTTAAGGATGGAATATAGGCATTATAAATATCACCAATGGCACCCTGTGAGGAAGGAGCATTTACAATGATCCGGCCTGCTTTCATTCTTAAGCCAAATTCTTTGATGACGGTTTGATCATTGGTATGAATGACAGCGGAATGTCCTAAACCACCAAACTCCAGCATTTCTTCTGCCCTCTTATAGCCTTCATCATGATTGCTAACCTTATAGCAAGCTAAAACCGGGCTTAATTTTTCTCTTGATAACGGATATTTAGATCCGACTCCTTTTAATTCCGCGATTAAAATTTTCGTGTTTTCCGGTACAATAACACCTGCCAAGGCGGCAATTTTGGAAGCAGCCATCCCTACGATGTTTGGATTTACCGCACAGGAATGTTCATTGATGACTAATTTTTCAACCTTTCCTTTTTCTTCCTCATTTAAGAAATAACAATTGTTCGCAATCATTTCCCTTTTAACATCAGCATAAATTTCTTTATCAATAATAACGGCTTGTTCGGAGGCACAAATCATCCCGTTATCGAATGTTTTCGATAAAATTAAGTCATTCACTGCTTGATTTAGATTGGCTGATTTTTCTATATAACAAGGTACATTCCCTGGTCCAACTCCAAGGGCAGGTTTACCGGAGCTGTAAGCAGATTTGACCATGCCGGCCCCGCCAGTTGCAAGTATCATCGATATTTTCATATGGTTCATCAGTGCCTGTGTTGCTTCAAGCGATGGTGTTTCGATCCACTGAATGCAATTCTCTGGTGCACCCGCCTTTATGGCCGCATCCCTGAGGATTCTAGCCGCTTCACTGCTGCAATTCTGTGCTGATGGGTGAAAGGCAAAAATAATTGGATTTCGCGTCTTAATGGAAATAAGTGCTTTAAACATCGTCGTGGAGGTTGGGTTTGTAACAGGTGT
Organism: Neobacillus sp. NPDC097160; assembly: GCF_044762155.1. NCBI lineage: Bacteria > Bacillati > Bacillota > Bacilli > Caryophanales > Bacillaceae > Neobacillus > Neobacillus sp. NPDC097160. Next base: position 298,734 of record NZ_JBIWDU010000005.1, read on the forward strand.
AACCCCTGCGACAACGCCTACCGGTTCTGCAATTTCAATAATGCCTTCATGTTCGTTTTCATTGATGATCCCAACGGTTTTATCATATTTGATATTATGATAAACATACTCTGTTGCAAACATATTTTTGATGATTTTATCTTCATATACACCTCTTCCAGTTTCTTCAACAGCAAGCTTTGCAAGAGGCATATGCTGATCAAGACCCGCTAAGGCCATTTGTTTTACAATTTCATCAATCATTTCCTGGTCAAAACTGCGGAATTCCTCCAATGCCTTAAGGCCGTTTTCCACTAAAGTATCAATCATTTTTGTCACAGACTGCGTTTCTTTTACTGTTTTTTCTACCAAAGCCATCATTGTCCCTCCAATTGTTTAAATGCTTGTAAGTTTGTGATATATTTCACAAACATGTGTAAAAAAATAATAATAGGATTTGCTGTTCAATCCTTATTAGTCACAAACTGGATTTCGTGGAATCTTTTCAAATAAAATATCTGTTAGGACTTTTGAATATTTTTTGACAATGATTACGTAATTAACTGTCCAAATATAAGACGGGATTTCTTCATTTTCTTTAAACAACATAGCTTCAAATTCATCACCCACTGTTTCTTCAAAAACATCTTGGGTATACGTTTCAGAATCGGTTGAGAAGGTTTTCCATTCACAAATCATCATGTCATATCACTCCTTGATCCTTTATGAATTCATCATAGCATGAATTACAGACAATAGATTGTGAAATATTGAACAAAGTATGAAACTTGGAGATCATTACGGTCTAATAAACATTAAGAAGAATATTTACATCTAGCCATTTAAACATTAACATGGGAATGGTATAAAATCTTTACATGCACATGCTGCTTGGCAAAAAACGTTCATGGAAATGGAGGCGATCTAATCAGTGATTTTAGTAATTGATAACTATGATTCATTCACGTTCAATTTAGTTCAATATATCCGAACAATTGGCGAAGAGGTCGTAGTAATTCGAAATGACCAGCTGTCGCTTAAAAATATAGAAGAAATGCAGCCGGACCATCTTCTCATTTCACCCGGGCCAGGCAACCCTGATTCAGCTGGCCTTTGTTTACAAATCGTGAAAAGGTTTTATCAAGAAATCCCGATATTAGGTGTATGTCTAGGACACCAAATCATCGCGCAAGCATTTGGCGGAATGATCAAAAAAGCATTGAAACCAATGCATGGCAAAGTCTCATTTATTAGCCATGACCAAAATGGGGTCTTCCGTGATATTCCATCACCATTCCAAGTGACAAGATATCACTCATTAATTGTCGAGGAGTCTACCCTTCCTTCGTGTCTAGAGATCAGTGCAAGAAGTGCGGATGGAGAAATTATGGCAATTCGCCATAAGGACTATAAAATAGAAGGAGTACAATTCCACCCTGAATCGATCTTGACTCAAAACGGATTACAATTGATACAGAATTTTTTTAAAAAGGAATGTAAGAATGAAAAAACAACAGCCTCTCTTATCATTTGAATTTGTCGATTCGAACGGTAAAATAAAACCGCTAACATTTCAAAATCCATTCAAGGTCATTACGGCACATACAATTGAAGAGGTGCTCCCTTGCTTTCAACTTGTTCAGGATGCGGTGGACAACGGTTACTATGCCGCAGGATTTTTATCCTACGAAAGTGCCCCTGCCTTTGATTCTGCCTATAGCGTCATTGAGGAAAGTAAAATGCCGCTCTTATGGTTTGGTATTTTCACAGAAGCATTGTCTCAACCGCTCAGCACTAGCGGCGCATATGGACTCACAGAATGGAAACCAGCTGTTGGCATGGATGAGTATAATAAATCGATTTTATCTATTAAACAAGCGATTGAAAGCGGCGATACCTATCAGTCAAACTATACGATTCGTCTGAACTCACACTTTCAAGGGGATGATATCGCTTTTTTTGAAAAACTAAAAAGGGCCCAAGCATCCAATTATTGTGCTTACATAAACACGGGTGATCATAGTATTTTGTCTGCTTCTCCCGAACTATTTTTCCACGTAAAGGGAGACAAGATTACCACACGGCCGATGAAGGGAACAACGAAGAGAGGAAAATCAGTTGCAGAAGATGAAGCAAACGCCAGCTGGCTTTACCATTCTGAAAAAAACCGCGCTGAAAATCTGATGATTGTCGACCTGCTGCGAAATGACTTAGGTATCATCGCCGAACCTGGCACTGTTTCCGTTTCAAAGCTATTTGAAATTGAACATTACCCGACCGTTCATCAGATGACCTCGACGATTACAGCAAGAGTTTCTAGTAATACCAAACTCGTTGATATATTTAAAGCACTATTTCCTTGCGGGTCCATTACTGGTGCGCCTAAGATTAGCACAATGAACATCATCGCAGATTTAGAAACGGCCCCGCGTGAAGTTTATTGCGGTGCGATTGGTTATATTACACCGGATAAGGAAGCCATTTTTAATGTCCCAATCAGAACCGTATTGATTGACCATAAATCGGGTCAAGCTACCTATGGGGTTGGCGGAGGCATTACGTGGGATTCCACTACTGAGGGTGAATATCAAGAAATACTGGCAAAAGCAAGTTTACTTAAAGAAGACAGACCAGAATTTCATTTGCTGGAAAGCTTGTTATTCGACAAGGGAAACTATTTTTTATTGGAAGAACATCTCCATCGCCTGAAAAATTCAGCACACTATTTTGGTTTTCGATGCAATTTAGCGGATGTCAATAAGGCTTTAAATGAATTTTCAAAGCAAAATCAACACAGTGAGTTAAAAGTCCGGCTCCTTTTAGGGAACAGCGGGGACATTACCATCGAGGGAAATTCTATTACACAACCCGAGGCAGCTAGTAAGGTAATCCTTGCCGACAAACCGGTAGAAAAGAATAACCTCTACTTATACCATAAAACGACGAACCGGGATATCTATTCACAATTTCAGATACAGAAGCCCGCTGATATTTTCGATGTCCTCCTTTGGAACGAAGACGGAGAGTTGACGGAGTTTACAAATGGGAACGTTGTTTTGGAAATAGATGGTTCTTTATGGACACCGCCAATAGAAAGCGGATTATTAGCAGGCACATTTCGGGAAATGTTACTGAAAAGTGGGGAAATCTGTGAAAGAACACTTACTGTTGCAGACCTACAAACATGCTCGAAAATTTGGTTTATCAATAGTGTACGGAAGTGGCTCCAGGTACAATTAATAAATGATTAAAGGAAAGCGAACAGTGTGGAGACACTGTTCGCTTATTTTTTAAAAAAATTATTGTTTAATGAAAAAGAGTTTTAATCGCTTAAAGAAGATTAAACCAATATCAACCCAAATCCAATTGTAAATGAAAGAAAATAAAAAAACGCCGCCAGTCATGAGAATGGAAAAGGTATCAGATACCCCTGGACCTAAAACAGGAAATTTAAATCCATATAATAGGCTGACGATTCCAAGTGTTAGCAGTATGGCACCACTTCCAATGATACTGATCCTTTTTTTGAAAAAGTAAAACGCAGACCCGGTTCCAAGTCCTAACAACCCTGTCGTAAACGGGAACACAATTAGCTCACTGGGCTGTAGGACAAGAAGCAATAGATTGGTAATTAAATAGGACATTAGTCCAAGCGGAAGGGACAGCATGGAACAAAAAAGAATCGGTGCTGTTGCAAATGGACTGATAAAATAACCTATCCCTGGTAAAAAACCGCCCGCAGATTGGAGAACAGCAGCTGTACTGGCGAAAAGTGCACCTAAAACAAGCTGTCTCGTTTTTGTATGTGTAGTAAAGGTTAATTGGGCAGATCGAACATCTTCAGAAATTGAATTAAAAAAATACATCGGTTCCACCTCAATCCACAAGTTTCTACATATTGTACAATACAATATATTAACCTGTTGGCGGAACCGATGACTTAAATTTCAAAACAAGCTTGACTTCTCATGCATTCGTTACTTAAAAATAGTAGAGACCACTTGGTCGTAGGACATTTCACTATCTACTTGAAATACACCAGGACGCAATTTGTTTTCTATCCCTTTTTGCTCGATATCTTGAGAGAAGTTAAAGGCATTTGGAACGATCCCCGCTGCCTCGAGCATCCTTCCGACATCAATGCTGGTCATGCCCTCTGATACATTTACCATTACTTTGGTAACAGTTTTAGCAGCCTTGTTTTCTTCAGGAGGAGCCTGTTTTTCTACAGATGCCTTCGCATCCTTCATATTCTTGTCATATTCAGCTTTGGTTTGTACGATATAGCCCTTTGTTACAAGCTTATTTTTCATCTCTTTTTCAGAAACTGTAACTGTTGGTTGGGTTTCAGATGTTTTGGCAGATCCGTTTGAGGCATCACTTTTATCAGTTAAGTAAACTGCGCCACAAATAGTAGTGCTAATAAGAATTCCTGCTGCAAAGCTGCTTAGTAAGTTAATTCTCATTTGCAACTGCTCTCCCTTCAACCTTTACTTCCTGGTACGGTGCAAGCAGCTGTTCGATTTCAGTTACTGTTACCTGTTTCAACTCTGCAATGCTCTCCATTGAGTAATTGCGTCTATATAAATCTAGTACTTCACGCTTTAAAAGCTTTTCCTCAGGAGCAAGTGGAATCCCCGCTTCCTTTGTAACCACTTCTATATCAAGTTCAATATTCCGCACTGATTCTTGAAGAGCATTAATTTCTTTCATCGTGGAGATGTGAATCAAATCAATTTGATTATGTTCTACTTTTAATGCTTTAGTAGATTTTAAAATAGAAAAGATAAGTAATAAAGCGGATATCGCAAACAATCCGGCTAAAGTCCATACCATCAAAATAATTCCTCCTTGTTTTCAATAACAAGTACTTATTATACATCCAAAATGGTTTTTTTTCGCTTTGATTCTTAAAAATGTGTAAAAAGTCGGAGAGACCTTACAAATTTTGTGGAATGAGGAAATCTATTCTTACATTAGAATTTGGAAAAATAACATAGAAAAAGCACTCTTCCCGTGAACTGCACCCCAATTGTTAGACACACTCTAACAATTGGAGGTGCAGTTTTTTTATGACTAAATTTACAACTGAAACTAAATTGGCCATTATTCAGGGGTTTAATCCAACATTAATTTCACAAAAAGAGTACGCAAGACAAATGAAAGTGACAAGAGCGCAATTTCAATATTGGTTGAAACTTTATGAGTTACATGGGGAGGCTGGATTTAAGAAGACCTATACAAATTACCCTGTTAGCTTTAAACTAGACGTACTAAATTACATGGTTCAATCTGGTGCGTCATTAATGGATACTGCAGCTCTCTTTAACATTCCTAATTTCACAGACGTGTATAGTTGGAAAAAACAATTGGAGCTTGGTGGTTTAGAAGCCCTTGAACTAAAGAAAAAGGGGCGTCTACTCATGAAAAATGATCCAACAAATAATACAAAACAAACATCCGTTGAAGGATCTGTCGAAGCACTTGAAGCGCGTATTAAACAGCTTGAAATGGAGAATGAGTATTTAAAAAAGTTGAATGCCTTAGTTCAAAACAAGGAAAAATCACCAAAAAAGACAAAGCACAAGTAGTCTATGAGTTAAGGCATAAATATCCGGTGAAAGCGCT